>CABTZM010000263.1 GCA_902489295.1 uncultured Collinsella sp. | reverse complement strand
ATCCCGATCGTCATCGCCTGCGCCATCCTCGCCTTCTTGGAGAAGCGCCTCCACAAGATCGTTCCCGAGATGTTCGACCTCTTTGTGACCCCGCTTGTCTCGGTGTTCGTGACCGTGCTCGTGACCCTCGTTGCCGTCGGCCCCATCTTTGTCTGGGCCGAGAACGCCATCCTCGGTTTGATTCAGGCCCTGCTGACCCTGCCCTTCGGCATCGGTTCCTTTATTGTCGGCCTGTTCTATGCCCCCACGGTCGTTACCGGTATCCACCAGATGTACACCGCCATCGACCTGGGCCAGATCGCCCAGTACGGTGTGACCTATTGGCTGCCCATCGCCAGCGCTGCCAACATCGCCCAGGGTGGTGCCGCGCTCGCCGTTGCCTTTAAGACCCGCGATGCCAAGATCAAGGGCCTGGCGCTTCCTTCGGCCCTGTCCGCCTTCATGGGCATTACCGAGCCTGCCATCTTCGGTGTGAACCTTCGCTTCTTTAAGCCTTTCATCGCCGGCTGCATCGGCGGCGGTTGCGGTGCCCTGGTCTGTGCGCTCACCTCGCTGGCTGCCTCCGGCACGGGTGTTACCGGTATCTTCGGTATCCTGCTGTGCCTTGCCCAGCCCGTGCAGTACGCGATCATGTTTGCGGTCGCCGCGCTGGTTTCCTTTGCCGTCTCGTTTGTCCTGTACAAGGACGAGCCCAAGGCTTCCGAGCAGGCCTAAGAGCTTTTGATTGAGGGGCGCCCGCGGGCTGTATGCCCGCGGGTGTTTCCCGTATTTGGCGCCGATCTCTGGCGCCTTGTAACTTTCGATCCGTTAGGACTTTGATATGTCTAATGCACTTGGTCGCGATCTTGCAAAGCTGGTCGCCGCTGTTGACGCCGCCGCCTCTGAGTGCGGTCATGGCGCGTATGGCCAGAGCTTTCATATTATGCCGCCGGCGGGCTGGCTCAACGACCCCAACGGTCTTTGCCAGGCAGATGGCGTATTTCACGCGTACTTTCAGTATGCCCCGTTTGATGTGAACGGCGGCGTCAAGATGTGGGGCCATGCCACGAGCCGTGACCTTATGAACTGGGAATACGTTGGCGCGCCGCTGCTTCCCGACGAGCCGTTTGACTGCCATGGCGTGTACTCGGGCTCGGCTTTGGTCGTGGACGGTCGCATTCGCGTGCTCTATACCGGCAACGTTAAGCTCCCCGATGCGGATGGCGTCTTTGACTACGTCAACACCGGTCGTCGCGCCGATACCGTGTATGTCGAAAGCGCCGATGGACAGACGTTTAGCCAAAAGCGCGTGGTGCTGGCGTCGGAGGACTATCCCGAGGATCTGACGTGCCACGTGCGCGATCCCAAGGTGTGGCGTGATGAGGCCGGTCGTTATCACATGGTGTTGGGCGCGCGTCGTCGCGTTGACGGGCCGCACGCTGAGAGCCGTTTTTGTGCGATGCACGGCGAGGGCGCCGGGCGTGATGTGGGCGAGATCCTGATGTATGGCTCGGCCGATATGTTGAGCT
>CABTZM010000262.1 GCA_902489295.1 uncultured Collinsella sp. | reverse complement strand
TTGTTCAGACGTTCTGCGGTGTATCGCTGCCCAAGACCGAGTCGCTGACTGACTGGTCGCGCCGCCCGCTGACCGATAAGCAGATTGAGTATGCGATCGACGACGTCAAGTACCTGATCGTCGCCTATACCGAGATGATGAGCCGTCTGCGCGAGCTGGGCCGTGTGGACTGGGTGCTCGACGAGTTGCGCCCGCTGGCTGACGAGTCGCACTATCGCGCCGATCGCCACGAGGTGTTCCGCAAGGTCAAACGCATCAATTCGTGTAGCCGTCACCAGTTGGGCATCGCGCGCGAGCTCGCCGCTTGGCGCGAGGATCGCGCCGAGCGCCGTAACATCCCGCGCAAGTGGGTCATGTCCGACGACACGCTGCTTGCGCTCGTTAAGCGCAATCCCGTGCGCGTTGAGGAGTTCCGTAGCATTCGCGGTACCGATCAGTTGGGGGAGCGCGACGTGGACGGTGCGCTCATGGCCATCAAGCGCGGCGCGAGCTGCCCGCACGATCGCCTGCCGCTCATGGTGCGCGGGCACCGTCAGATTTCGCCGGAGTTGGAGAGCGTGACGGACCTGATGTATGCGCTCATTCGCCTAGTTGCCGAGCGCTCGGGCGTGGCGACCTCGGTCATTGCCTCGCGCGATGACCTGGCCGACTACATTGAGCATCCCGAGCAGAGCCCCCTGCGCGAAGGCTGGCGCTTTGAGCTCGTGGGTTCGCGTCTAGACGATCTGCTTTCCGGCAATATGGGGTTGACGGTGAAGGACGGCAAAATCGAGCTCCTGTAGGGAAGCCTAGCCGGTTGAGTGGGTAAAATGCCTCCAACGTGTAACTCGACTCGGAGGAATTCGCATGCCTTATTACTATGGATACGGCTTTGGCATCGACCCGCTGTACCTGCTGGTTGTTCTTGTCTGCACGGTGCTTGGCCTTGCCGCACAGAACTATATCAACTCGACGTACAAAACCTGGTCCAAGGTTCGCTCGGACGGCGATACGGGTGCCACAGTCGCTCGCCGCATGCTCGATGCCAACGGTTGTAGCGCCGTGGGTATCAAGGGTGTCGCTGGCGAGCTCACCGACCATTACAACCCGCAGGACAACAACCTGTATCTGTCGGATGCCAACCGTTCGGGCGGTTCGGTCGCAAGCGTTGCCGTCGCCTGCCACGAGGCGGGCCATGCCGCCCAGCGTCAAAGCGGCTATGCCATGATGAAAGTGCGTACCGCCCTCGTGCCGGTCGTCAACTTTACCCAGAACACCTGGACCATCGTGTTACTCTTGGGCCTGTTTATGAACATTGCCGGGCTCACGACCCTCGCGTTGATCTTCTTCTCGTTTAGTGTGCTGTTCCAACTCGTTACGTTGCCTGTCGAGATTGACGCCAGCCGACGTGCTGTGGCGTACATCGAGCAGTCGGGCATGAGCTCCAAGCAGGTCAACGGCGCCAAGAAGGTACTGACGGCAGCCGCGCTTACCTATGTGGCCGCAGCGCTCACTTCGATTATTCAGCTGCTCTACCTTATGGCTCGCTACAACAGAAACTCCAACCGATAACAAATTGGGGC
>CABTZM010000261.1 GCA_902489295.1 uncultured Collinsella sp. | reverse complement strand
TCGCTCGCCCAGCAGCTCGGCGGCTCCTGCGTCAACGTGACCTCGATCATCAATTCCACGGCCGCAGACCCCCATGACCACGAAGCGACACCGGCGGATCTCACGAAGCTCGCACGCGCCGACGTCGTGGTGCTCAACGGCGCCCTGCCGCTCATCACCGCCGACACCGTCGCCAAGTTCGCGCAAACCGTCGCCACCGGCGAGCTCGCCTGCACCGTCATGACCATGACCCCGCCCGATCCTTTCGGCTACGGCCGCATCAAGCTGGGCGCCGATGGTCAGATCGAGCGCATCATCGAGCAGAAGGACTGCACGCCCGAGCAGGCCGCCACGCTGCTGGAGTGCAACGCCGGCTGCTACGCCTTTGACGGCGCGCAGCTCGCCGCCCACATTAACGAGATCGGCAACGACAACGCGCAGTCCGAGTACTATCTGCCCGACATGCTCGAGATCCTCAAGGGCCACGGCCAGGCTGTCTCCATCTTCCACTGCGACGACTACCGCGACGGCCTGGGCGTCAACAGCCGCATCCAGCTCGCACAGCTCACCGCCATCGCGCGCGACCGCATCAACGAGCACTGGATGGCCGAGGGCGTTACCTTCATCGATCCCACGCAGGCCTGGATCGGCCCCGATGCCGTTATCGGCCGCGATACCGTCGTGTGGCCGCAGACGCACCTGATCGGCCACGTCACCGTGGGCGAGGAGTGCCAGCTCGGTCCCAACAGCCGCCTCACCGACACCACCGTCGGCAGCGGCTGCACCATCGATGAGACCATCGCCATCGAGGCCGTCATCGAGAACGGCGTCGACTGCGGCCCGCGCGCCTACCTGCGCCCGGGCACCCACATGCTCGACGGATCCAAGGCCGGCACGCACGTGGAGATCAAGAAGTCCACGATCGGCGAGGGCTCCAAGGTGCCGCACCTGTCCTACATCGGCGACACCACCATGGGCTCCGGCGTCAACGTGGGCGCGGGCTCCATCACCTGCAACTACGATGGCGTGCACAAGCACAAGACCGTCATCGGCAAGGATGCCTTCATCGGTTCCGACACCATGATGGTCGCACCCGCTCAGATCGGCGACGGCGCACTCGTTGCCGCCGGCTCCGTCATCACCGAGCCGGTCCCGGCAGACGCGCTCGGTCTGGGCCGCGCCCGTCAGGTAAATATTGAGGGCTGGGCCGCCGATTACCGCCGCCGCCTGCACGAGGACGACGAGGTATAACGTTTTACCAAGCACAAAAGGAGCTGCTCCATGGGGGCGGCTCCTTTTTCTATCGTGACCTGCGCGACCGGATGAGTGGTCGGTTCGTGTCCGTTGACGGTAAAGACGTTATCAAGACTCGATAAACCCCGCCGCGCGGTTACAATGCAACAAGGCATCTATATGGCATTCGATATAAAGGAGAAGGGTAATGCCGATTAATGATCCCGAGAAGTCGGAGAATATGCGCAAGTCCATCCGCGTGTATTCCGGTTCCTCCAACCGTCCCCTCGCTCAGAAGATCGCTGAGTACCTTGGGGTCGAGCTTTCGGGCCTTACGCTAAAGCAGTTCGCCAACGGTGAGATTTACGCCCGCTACGACGAGACCGTCCGCGGCGCCGACGTCTTCCTGATTCAGTCCGTGGCCGGCGGCAACGTCAACGACATGCTCATGGAGCTGCTCATCGCCACCGACGCTGCCAAGCGCGCATCCGCCCGCTCCATCACCGCCGT
>CABTZM010000260.1 GCA_902489295.1 uncultured Collinsella sp. | reverse complement strand
GCCAGCGCCGAGGGCCCCATCGCCCCGCGCCCGGTCCACTCCGCGCTCGACCTGTCCAGGCTCGAGTCCGTCGGCTTCCACATGCCCGACTGGGAGGAAGAGTTGGGGGAGTACCTCAAGACGCTCTAGCCGCCATTCAAATTCCGTAAGAAAAGTCGCCGCTTGTTAACGGCGGCTTTTCTTTTGCCTGACGTATAGCCCCGCTGCAATAAGGGCGGCCGCGGTCGTCAGACTCACCGCAAGCCCTGCAAGGGCGCCCGGAGTCTTATAGGTCATTACGATGTTATTCGTGCCCCTTTGGACGTTCAGGCACGACATGCCCTTATCGGCAGCGGGCATTAGTTCTGCGGCGGCTTCGTTAATCGTTACGCTCCAGCCGTTATCGTACGGGACACTCAGCAGCAAGTTGCCGTCAGTCTCGGCGGTATACTCGCCCTCGACCTTGCCGTCCTCGAAAACCGTCGGAACAAACTCGCTCGTCTTAAGCTCGTCGATAATCTGCTTAAAAGCTTCCAGATTGAGCGCATAAAAGACCGGTTCGTCGCCTTGGGGCATGTCGGTGTAACCCTCTGCAACCCCCATCGACACCGTGTGCTGGCTCGGGGTGTCCGATGCGTCTGCAATCTGGCGGATATTGTTATCGAATCGCCAAGCTTCGTTATTGATCGTTCGCTGGTCAATAGTGAGGGCAATGGGCCAATAGCTGCCGGCATTCGCATCTTTATTGATGTAGAGATAGCCGATTGACCCTGCCGGTACGGTGACGCTCCACTGCTTTGCGTCCTGGCTGTCCGCCGTTTTCGCGGCGTCAATCTCGGTGTAGAGCTCAACTTTTTGGCCGAGGATTTTGCTATACAGGTCGTTTTGCTTCTCGAAGGGATTCTCGCCCTCCAGCGTGCAGTTTTGAATGTCTTTGGAAGCCGCGATACCAAGGCTGAGAGCATAGGGGTTCTCGTACACGGCGCTTGCTGTGTCGCCTGGCTTCGGTATTGCCGCGTATCCTGCGAGCGCTTGCTCGGCAATGGCGTACTTGACCCCTAGTAGCGCGTCGACAGCCAGAATCGGCTCGGCATAACGGGTCGAAAACTCGCCCACGCTGCTGTACCCAAGGGAGTTTAGCAGCGCGATGGCCTGCGGGTTGTTGGCAGACGAATACGAAGACAGCTGATTGTACCCGAGCGCCAAGCCTTCGTTGAGTGCGGCACTATCGACGCGCGTGGTCGTGCGGTCAATGCGGTAGAACGGTGTTGGGTCGTCGTCCCGAATCGCCTTGACAGTGCTTGTTGCGGTTGCGACGTAGGCGCTGTTATTGTCCTCGGAATAGCCTACGTACAGCTGGTTCCACATGCTATGGGCGTTGGCGAACAGCTCAATGGTCGTAAGTGCCAAGAGGGGTAGGATGACTGCGAGACGAGATGCTCGGCGCAATTTAGGGTGGTCTTTGAGCACCTGTAGCGCATAGCCCGCTGCCCACAGCGCAAAGAAGCTCAGCAAGAAAGCCGTGCGCGAATAGAAACCGTTGGGCACGCGCATGCCGCACCAGACGTACTCAAGCGGGCTGAAAACGGAGCTGGCGACCAGAATTATCGTGACGACGAGCGTTGCGATGCGCGTCTTGATCGAAACCGTGCGGTTAAACAGTAGACTCACCGCGAGAAGCATCATGATGACGCCGCAATAGAACTGCGGTGTACTATCGTTGTTCACCCACATGCCGGGGAGAAAGCCCCTGATGAGCGATTTGAGGCTGGTTTTAAGCAGCGGCCCGAG
>CABTZM010000259.1 GCA_902489295.1 uncultured Collinsella sp. | reverse complement strand
GCTCCAGACCGGCCCTTTTTTCTGGGGTCCGCTGACCGAGAACCCGCACAGCTTCTCGGCCGCCTGCAACATCGCGACGCAGATCATCGCCCAGGTTGCTTCCTCCCAGTACGGAGGCCAGTCGATTTCGCTGACCCATCTTGCCCCGTTCGTCGAGGTGAGCCGTCAAAAGATTCGCGGCGAGGTCGCTCGCGAGCTCGAGGAGCTCGGTGTCTCTGCGTCTGCCGAGAAGGTCCGTGAGGTCGTTGAGGACCGTCTGCGTGACGAGATCCGTCGCGGCGTCCAGACGATTCAGTATCAGGTCGTGACCCTTATGACCACCAATGGCCAGGCGCCGTTCGTGACGGTCTTTATGTATCTTAACGAGGCCCGTACGCCTCAGGAGAAGCACGACCTTGCCATGATCGTGGAGGAGACGCTTCGCCAGCGCTACGAGGGCGTTAAGAACGAGGCCGGCGTATGGATCACCCCGGCATTCCCCAAGCTTATCTATGTACTCGAGGACGATAACGTTCACGAGGATTCCCCGTACTTCTACCTGACCCAGCTGGCTGCCAAGTGCACTGCCAAGCGCATGGTGCCCGATTACATCTCCGAGAAAAAGATGCGCGAGCTCAAGCTGTCGAAGGGCGAGACCGCGGGTAACGGCGACTGCTATACCTGCATGGGCTGCCGCAGCTTCTTGACGCCCGACCGCTCGGGCAACGGCTTTAACAACGTTGCCAACGCGCTGAACTACGACCCGAACAAGCCCAAGTACTATGGTCGCTTTAACCAGGGCGTCGTGACCATCAACCTGCCCGATGTCGCGCTGAGCTCGCACCAGGATATGGACAAGTTCTGGAAGATCTTCGACGAGCGCCTTGAGCTGTGCCACCGCGCCCTGCTGTGCCGTCATGAGCGTCTGATGGGTACGCTTTCGGATGCCGCACCGATTCTTTGGCAGTACGGTGCCCTCGCCCGTCTGAAGAAGGGCGAGACGATCGACAAGCTGCTCGTGGGCGGTTACTCCACCATTAGTCTGGGTTATGCCGGCCTGTATGAGTGCGTCAAGTATATGACGGGCCACAGCCACACCGAGAAGGAGGGCACGCCCTTTGCCATGGCCGTCATGCAACGCATGAACGACAAGTGCGCCGAGTGGAAGGCCGAAAGCGATATTGACTTCTCGCTGTACGGTACCCCGCTTGAGTCGACGACCTACAAGTTCGCCAAGTGCCTGCAGCGTCGTTTTGGCATCATCCCGGGCGTGACGGACAAGGGCTACATCACCAACAGCTACCACGTCCATGTGTCTGAGGAGATTGATGCTTTCGATAAGCTCAAGTTCGAGGGCATGTTCCAGCAGCTTTCGCCGGGCGGTGCTATCTCCTACGTTGAGGTTCCCAACATGCAGGACAACCTCAAGGCTGTCATTCGCGTGATGCAGTACATCTACGACAACATCATGTACGCCGAGCTCAACACCAAGAGCGACTACTGCCAGGTGTGCGGCTACGACGGCGAGATCAAGATTGTCGAGGATGACGGCAAGCTGGTGTGGGAGTGCCCCAATTGCGGCAATCGTGACCAGGAGAAGATGAACGTCGCTCGTCGTACGTGCGGCTACATCGGTACCCAGTTCTGGAACCAGGGCCGAACCGAGGAGATCCGCGACCGCGTGCTGCATCTCTAATACCGCTCCGGGGCTGAGCCGGGAGGGCCGCTTGGGCATTTGCTCGCTATTTCGGACAGTCCTGCGCAAGACGAAGGCCACATTAAGTGGCCTTCTTTGCGT
>CABTZM010000258.1 GCA_902489295.1 uncultured Collinsella sp. | reverse complement strand
TTACCCAGACTGTCTTTCAAGACGTCTGGCGCGCCAGCATCAGCTGGGTATTTTTGTTTATCGCGGGTTGGATGTGCACGCTCTCACGCAACAATGCCAAACGAGCGGCTAAGTACGCTGCCGCAGCTTTGGTCGTCTGGATCGCAACAACTCTCGTATCGGTCGACGATTCAGTGAACTTTGGCATCATTTATTGCATGGCGGTGTGCACCGCGGTGGTTGCGTTCACCCGTCCGTTACTCCAAAAATTACCGGGCTCATGGGGCATCGCAGCGTGCCTTGTTCTTTTTGCCCTAACCTGGGGCATTCCAAAGGCGGTCTACCCACTCCCCTACCTGGCATGGCTTGGATTCCCAGGCCCGGGTTTTGTTTCGGGAGATTACTATCCGCTCATACCGTTTGTCTTTATGTACCTTACCGGCTTTTTTGCTGCCCAGGCAGCACAAGCATCAAGTCTCGAAGCGCCAGCATGGGCATACGCCAATCCTATCCCGGCGCTCGCAGTCCTGGGTCGGCATGCCTTACCGTTCTACCTGCTCCATCAGCCAGTCATTCTAGGCGTGCTAGAAATCGTTTATTCCGTACGATAGCGCTCGAGCCGCGGTGCAATACGAGCCGGCAACTTCGCCACAATGCGAACGCCGTCCTCGAGATATTCCTCATGCAGAAGGGTTCCCTGCTCATGCACCAGCGTGATGAGAGCGCCCTCGCGATACGGGATATCAGCGGAGAGCAACACATCGGTGGCAGCTGCCTCACGAGCAATCCGGTCGACGAGATCGTCGAGCCCCTCGCCCGTTTGGGCCGAGAACAGAACGGCCTCCGGATAGCGACGACGGAAACTCAATCGATCGACGCTATCGAGAAGATCGATTTTATTGAATACGGTCAGCGTTAAACGCTCTCCGGCGCCAATCTCATCAAGCACGCGGTCGACAGCCTCCAGCTGCCGCTCATAGTCCTCGTCAGACGCATCTACGACTTTGAGAATTAGATCGGCACCCAAAACCTCGGACAGCGTCGATTTAAAGGCATCGACCAGACCATGCGGCAGCTTTTGAATAAAGCCGACGGTATCGGTAATCGTCATGCCGCGACCGCCGGGCAGACGATACGAACGCGTCGTCGGGTCGAGCGTAGCAAACAGCTTGTCCTGCGAAAGTACCGTAGAGCCGGTCAGACGATTGAGCAACGTCGATTTACCGGCATTGGTATAACCGGCCAACGCGACGCGAAACGCCGGTGACTCAATGCGACTCTTGGATTGAACATCGCGACGCTGTTCAACCTGCTTGAGCTCACGACGAAGCGCAGCGATCTTATTACGAATGAGGCGACGGTCGACCTCGAGCTGACTTTCGCCCTGACCAAAACGTGAGCCGATGCCGCCGCGCGTCTGCTCCTTGGCGAGATGGCTCCACATGCCACGCAGGCGAGGCAACAAATATTGAAGCTGTGCCAGCTGTACCTGCAGGCGTCCCTCACGCGTCTGAGCATGCAGGCCAAAGATATCCAGGATCAGTGCTGTACGATCGATAATCTTTACCGGCTCGCCCACAGCTTTCTCCAAATAGGATTGCTGCGAGGGCGTCAGGTCGTCGTCAAAAATAACGACATCGGCATCCATGCGATGCGCCAGGCCGCACAGCTCTTCTACCTTGCCGGAACCGATAAACGATTTAGGATACGGCTTTACCAAACGCTGCGACAAGCGTGCCACGCACTGAGCACCAGCTGTGTGGGCAAGACGCTCCAGCTCATCAAGCGAGCGATCGAGCGGCCATGCATTGTCGCGCCACTCAACACCAACTAAAATGGCACGCTCGGGCTCGGGTGCCGTGGGAACAAGGGGGAAACG
>CABTZM010000257.1 GCA_902489295.1 uncultured Collinsella sp. | reverse complement strand
TTCGCACCTGCGCTTTGGTGATTCCCCGATTCGCTCGCCGTACTACGTGACCAAGGCCGACTTTGTCGCCTGCCATAACCCCAGCTACATCGTTAAGGGCTTCAAGATGGTCCGCGACGTCAAGCCGGGCGGCACCTTCCTGGTCAACTGCCAGTGGAGCGACGAGGAGTTCGCCGAGCACATGCCCGCCGTGGCCAAGCGCTACATCGCGAACAACAACGTCAACGTCTACCTGATCGACGCTATCGACCTGGCCGCTAAGGTCGGCATGGGCAAGCGCACCAACACGGTGCTCCAGTCCGCCTTCTTCGCGCTGGCCAAGGTCCTGCCCGCCGAGGACGCCCTGCAGTACATGAAGGACGCGGCTACCAAGTCCTACATGAAGAAGGGCCAGGCTATCGTCGACGCCAACCACAAGGCCATCGATGCCGGCGCTACCGCCTTCCGTAAGTTCGAGGTTCCGGCCGACTGGGCTACCGCCGAGGATGCCGCTCCCGTCGAGCTCTCCGAGGAGACCAAGTCCGCTATCGCCCAGCAGGTCAAGAACCTGCTCGAGCCCATCGATCGCATGGACGGCGACAGCCTGCCAGTTTCCGCCTTCGTCGATTGCGCCGGCGGCCAGTTTGAGCTGGGCGCCTCCGCATACGAGAAGCGCGGCGTCGCCGTGGTCGTTCCCCACTGGGATGAGACCAAGTGCATCCAGTGCAACCAGTGCGCCTACGTGTGCCCGCATGCCACCATCCGTCCGTTCGCGATGACCGAGGACGAGGCTGCCGCCGCGCCCGAGGCTACCCGCACGCTCGACGCTATGGGCCCCAAGGCCAAGGGCATGAAGTTCACCATGGCTGTGTCCCCGCTCGACTGCATGGGTTGCACCAACTGCGTCAAGGTCTGCCCCAAAGGTGCCCTCGAGATGGTTCCCACCGAGCAGGAGATGGACCAGCAGCCCGTTTGGGACTACATGGTCGAGAACGTCTCCGAGAAGAAGGAGCTCATCGCGGCCAACGTCAAGGGCAGCCAGTTTAAGCAGCCCTACCTGGAGTTCTCGGGCTCCTGCGCCGGCTGTGCCGAGACCGCCTATGCACGTCTGGTGACCCAGGTCGCCGGCGACCGCATGTTCATCTCCAACGCCACCGGCTGCTCCTCCATTTGGGGCAACCCCGCTGCCACCGCTCCTTACTGCAAGGACAAGGACGGTCACGGCCCGGCGTGGAACAACTCCCTGTTCGAGGACAATGCCGAGCATGGTCTGGGCATGGCCGTTGGCTATGAGGCCGTTCAGCACAAGCTGATCGCCGCTACTCAGGACATCATCGCTGCCGATGGCCCGTCCGACGAGCTCAAGGCCGCCGGCCAGGCTTGGATCGACTCCGTCAATGACGCCGAGGCCTCCAAGACCGCTGCCGCTGCCTACGTTGCCGAGCTCGAGAAGTGCGGCTGCGACGCTTCCAAGGCAATCCTCGCCGACAAGGCTTACCTCACCAAGAAGTCCTTCTGGATCTTCGGCGGCGACGGTTGGGCCTACGACATCGGCTTCGGTGGCCTGGACCACGTCCTGGCTTCCGGCCACAACGTCAACGTCTTCGTCTTCGACACCGAGGTCTACTCCAACACCGGCGGTCAGGCCTCCAAGGCCTCGAACCTGGGCCAGGTCGCTCAGTTCGCCGCTGCCGGTAAGGTGACCAAGAAGAAGTCCCTGGCCGAGATCGCCATGAGCTACGGCTACGTCTACGTGGCGCAGGTCGCCATGGGCGCCAACCCGGCTCAGACCCTCAAGGCCATTCACGAGGCTGAGGCCTACGACGGCCCGTCTCTCATCATCGGCTACAGCCCCTGCGAGATGCACTCCATCAAGAAGGG
>CABTZM010000256.1 GCA_902489295.1 uncultured Collinsella sp. | reverse complement strand
TGTACTGGCCGCTAATAGCGCGGTTGAGCAACGGGTGCGAACCCTCGTCGTCGTTGAGCTCGGTCCACACGTCGTTGGAGACACCACCGATAAACACGGACGGATCAAACTTGGGCTCACTTGCCATGCCCAGAATCTCGCCGTTGTTGGGGTCGAGGCACACCACGGCGCCGTTGCCGGCGTTGCTGTAACCCGTGGTCTTGGCGAGTTCGATAGCACTCGCCAACGCCGTCTCGCAGGCTTGCTGGATCTTGAGGTCAAGCGTGAGCTTAATGTCGGAGCCGGCCTTGGCAGGCACGGCGCCGGCCTGTCCGGTCACGTTGCCCGAGGCATCGACCTTAACCGTCTGCTCGCCGCGAATACCCTGCAGCAAGTTCTCGTAGTAGCTCTCGACACCCGCCTGGCCCACGATATCACCAGACTGGTACGTAATCTGACCGGCAGCGCTATCGTTATCGCCCGAAGCCTTCTTGTTCTGTGCCTCGAGCTGCTCAGAGGTAATGGTGCCGGTATAACCCAAAATGTGACAGGCCGTCTCGCCATACGGGTACTGGCGCTCGGTGCGCTCGGCAATCTTCACGCCCGGGAACTCGCCGGCATGCTCCTTGATATAGGCAACCGTGGAGCGGCGCACGTCCGTCGCGATGGTATGCAGGCTCTGAGCGCCCTCGGAATTGTCCTGGATATTGCGCAGCACCGCGACGTAGGGCATACCGAGCACGTTGGCAAGATGGCGCACCAGCACGGTGTCCTCGGCAAGGTCGCGGTAGGCCACGACAGCAAGTGAAGGACGGTTCTGGACAAGTGCCACGCCATTGCGATCAAGGATTCGTCCGCGCACAGCCGGCGTAGTGACAGTACGGGTCTGGTTGCTCTTGGCCTGCTTGTCGTAGTAGTCCGACGAGACCATCTGCATGCCCCACAGCTTGACGGCGAGCGCGGCAAACATCGCGCCCACCCCGGCGGTGAGGATGGAGAAGCGACCCTTGAAGGCGGTCGCGGCGGTATTGCCCTCGCCCTCGGTGGCGCGCGGGGCCGTTCCATGCTGCGTGTCGTAGGTAAAACGGGAATCGCCGCGGCGCATGATGACCAGCGCGACCACAATGGCCACGACCAGCACGATACCGGCAATGATAACCGTCATCTGGGAAGACATCTATGAGCCTCCCCTATTTGAGTTTGCGGGTCTTGGGCTTAAAGCGCATGCCCGTCTGATGACCACCGCGTGCGGAGAATCCGTAACCGGACTGCGGCACGACACCGGACATCAAAAACGGAATGGCAACCAGACCCGTCAGGATCGAAGACGGCAGTGCATGACCAAAAACGGCCACCACAATGCTCGTCTCCAGACCCATAAACAGCAAGATGATGCTGTAGACCACGTTGATGGCAAGCGCAAAGGCGCCCACGGTAATACCGCGCGCGCTCGGGGAGCCGCTCGTCTGACCGGCCGCGCTGTGCACCAGGGCAAAACTGCCCACCGTCAACAGCAGCGACATAACGCCCACCGGAACGGCGGCGGAAAGATCATAGAACAGGCCACTGCAGAAACCGCAGACGACAGCCCGCGTGGGATCGCCCGAGAACACGCTCAGGCACACCAGGATAATCATAAAGTTGACGCGACCGCCCGCAATGGAGATCTGCGGCGCCAGGCCCGCCTGCAGCAGCACGCACACAATGGCGGCGATTGCAAACGTGCGGGAGCTCGCCCCCTGCTCGTGTAGATCCATGGACATGCCCCCTATTCGCTCGAGCCGGAATCGGTCGTCTCGGACGTGTCGGAACTGTCATCCGAGCTCTCGTCCTTCGTCTTGGTCGCAGCATCGCGCGACGTTCCCTGCGGCGTGCTGTTGGCCGTGTTCACGTCCTCGTCCGAGGCCGACTGCTCGTCGGTCAGCGAGGTAATGACCAGAACTTCCTCGTTGT
>CABTZM010000255.1 GCA_902489295.1 uncultured Collinsella sp. | reverse complement strand
GGGCGCGACCAGAAGGTCAGCGCCCTTTCGTTTCACGCCACCTTGCCTCAAATGCGACCCGCTCGCTGACTTATGCTCAACCTGCGGCGCCATTTTGCTTGAAGGCACCTTGCTCGCTCTGGCGGGCTTTCGCTGTCGTTGCCAAAACATCGGCGTTACCTTGGTCCAGATGTAGTCATTGGGGACGTTCTTAAACGACTAGTCATTCAAGAACGTCCCCAATGACTACTCAATGGCTATTGCGCGCATGGCTCGCATGACAGCCGTCTCTTTTATGTTTCCTTTAGCCGTCGCTGTCTAGGATGGGGGTTAGTCGATAGGAAGGGAGCACCGGGATGGACGATGCGAGCGAGCGCGCAATCGAAGAGGACATGCTCGATCAGTTCAACTACTTTGATGATGAGGACGAGGAGCTGATTGACCGTCGCGAGCCAGCGCCGCTTGATTCCTTTGATCTGGTCGATGAAGAGGCTGATGAGGTTGAGGACGAATCAACGGAGCCCCCACAGTCTTCGCGCCTTGACTCGCTGCTTTCGAGAGCCCCCATGCACCACGGTGTTCGTGCCGGCGCGCTCCATATGAAAACTGACTGGCACCAGATCGTGACGGCAGGCGATGAACTTGCCGTCGATGCGCCGCTCACCGATAAATCATCCATCATCTGCCGCACCGGTATGCTTATGCTCGCGAGTGGAACGGGTGCCTGGCGCGTGCGCGATACCATGAATCGTGTTGCTGACGTGCTCGGCGTCACAATTCACGTCGACCTGAGTCTCCTATCGTTTGAGTGCACCTGCATCGAAGATGGCCACTGCTTTAACGAGGTCGTCAGCTTGCCCACAACCGGCGTCAATACCCATCGCATTTGGATGATGGAGAGCTTCTTAAAGGAAATCGAGATTTACGGGCGCCGGTTTACCGTGCACGAGTACCACGAGATGCTCAAGACCGTTGAAAGCTCAAAGCCCGATTACTCTCCCTGGCAACAGGGCCTTGCGGCGGCCTGCGCCTGTGGCGCCTTTGTCTTTTTACTTGGTGGCGGTCCCATTGAGATGGCATGCGCGTTCGTAGGCGCTGGTGTCGGCAACTTTGCTCGCTCCCATATTCTCAAGCAGGGCCTTGGTCAGCTTAGCGCGCTGACAATCGGCGTTGCACTCGCTTGCGTCTCGTATCTGCTGGCATTGCTCGGTCTTGGCCAGGTCATACCGGGGGCAATGTCGCACCAAGAAGGCTATATCGGCGCCATGCTCTTTGTGATTCCCGGCTTTCCGCTCATTACGGCAGGCCTCGACATCGCCAAGCTTGACATGCGAAGCGGTATCGAGCGCCTTTCATATGCCGTATCGATTATTGTGATGGCGACCCTCGTAGGTTGGATGGTTGCCGAGTGTGTTGGCCTGGCGCCGGACGACTTTGCCCCGCTCGGCCTTTCGCCGCTTGCTCTTACGCTCCTGCGCGTGGTGATGAGCTTCGTTGGCGTATTTGGCTTCTCGGTTATGTTCAACAGCCCGGTAAAGATGGCAGCGGCGGCAGGGCTCATCGGCGCCGTGTCCAATACCTTGCGCCTTACGCTCGTCGATGCGCCGACGATGCTTCCCTTCCTGGGACTGAGTGCGGGCATGCCTCCCGAGGCGGCTGCGTTTATCGGTGCGCTGGTATCGGGGCTGCTCGCGAGCTTAGCTGAAATCAAACTCACCTACCCACGTATCGCCCTCACGGTGCCATCGATTGTCATTATGGTGCCGGGTTTGTATCTGTATCGCTCGATGTATTACATGTGCACCTTCGACACGGTCAATATGCTCGGCTGGTTTGTGCGTGCAGTGCTCATCGTGGCGTTTCTGCCCGTTGGCCTGGGCGTGGCGCGTACGCTCACCGACCCTCGCTGGCGCCACACCAGCTAATTGGTGCAAATGAAACTGATCCGCAAAACATGAACGTGGATAATCTCCCGTTTTTG
>CABTZM010000254.1 GCA_902489295.1 uncultured Collinsella sp. | reverse complement strand
AAGGGGACAGGCACCTTTGTGGTGGTTTTGGCCACGGCGGAGCCGCTAGAGCCCTGCTGGCCAGCGACAGGCGGCCATGTCGACGTGCATGGGATCGATAAACGTCACGCCCTCCCCCGTTAAGAGCTCATGCTGAGCATCGGGGCCACCAAACGCAAAGCCCTCGCAAATACGGCCATCGGCAAACACCACACGATGGCAGGGAATCAGACCAGGGCGCGGATTGCTGTGCAGCGCATAGCCCACATAGCGCGCGCTTCGCGGACGACCGGCGAGCAGCGCCACCTGTCCGTACGTGGCGACCATCCCCTCGGGAATCTGCTCGACCACCTCGTACACCCGCTCAAAAAAGCCCTCAGACGCCATTGCTCACTCCCTTCCACCCGGAAAAGCATAAACTACCACAAAGGTGCCTATCCCCTTTGTGGTGGTTTATGGCAAGTCGGTTAATTGGCGGGCTGGAAGAAGGCTACGGCTACGGCACCGGGACCTACGTGGGTGCCGATGGTGGCGCCGATGGTGTGCACGGGCAGCTCGCCCTCGCTGTGGCCAGCCCACAGCGCCGCACTGTCCTCGATATACTTCTTGAGCACCGCGTCCGAAAGACCCGTATAGCCGAGCGCCAGCGGCATGGAGAAGTAGACGCCGCCCGCCTGCTCGACCTTCTGGTTCAACAGGTTTCGACCGTTTTTGGAACCGCGAGCCTTGCCCAGCTGCACGATGAGGCCGTCCTCGGCGGCCACGACCGGCTTCACGTTGAGCAGCGTACCCACGGCGCCGGCCGCAGCAGACAGACGACCGCCACGCACCAGATACTCCAACGTCTCGAGCAGGCCGATAACCACCACACGGTCGCGCACGGACTCGACCGCCGCCGCGATCTGGGCCGCACTACGGCCCTCGTCCACCAGGCGCAGCGCATACTCAACCAGCACGCGCTCGCCCAAGGTCACGTTATTGCTGTCCACGACGAGCACGTCGCCGCCCGGCGCCTCGGCAAGTGCGGTACGGGCGCTCTGATTGGTGCCCGAAAGCTTGGCGCCCACGGTAATAATCACGGCCTCGTCGCCGGCCTCACGCGCTTCGGCAATCGCCTGTGAAAAGGCGTACGGGTTGACCTGACCGGTCTTGGGCAGCTCGTCGCGCTCCACGAGCATCTCGTAAAAGCGCTGGTGATCGATGTCGACGCCATCCATATACACATCGGTGCCAAAGGTGACGGACAGCGGCAGAACACGCAAAGCGGGGTGCTCAGCCGGCGTCATATCGCTCGCGGAATCGGTAATAATACGAATGGACATAGCGAATCCTTTCTTGCGCGGACCTCGCGCGGGGAATTTTGACAGCAATGCCCCGGCACGGTATACGCGCTCAATCGGGACTATGCAATTGTTAATTGGAGGCAAATGCCTTGGCGGCCTTAGATCTCGCGCAAGGTGTTAAGAATCGTACGCAGCGACGCATACATCTGCTCGCGCTGCTCCACACCCATGGCCTTACCGGTGGTGTCGAGCACTTCGCGAATGATGCGATCGGCCTCGCTCATGCTCTCGCCGCCCAGGGCAGTCAGGCGCACCGGGGCACGGTACTTGACGGCCGCATCACCCGAGTCATCGACCTCGACGTAGCCGCCCTCCTCCAGATGTGCCAGTGTGCGCGAAACGGCGGCTCGGGTAACGCCGGCCATGCGGGCGAGGTCGGCGCCAGTCAGGCCGTCCTTGCTGCGCTCAAGATAGTACAGGCACATGACGTCGGAGCCTTTGAGGCCCAGCCTTGCACCTTCGGACGTCTTGATACGCTGAATCTCCTTGTAGAGGCCGCTGATCAGTCCGACAAAGTCCTCAAAACGTGTCTCGTCGTTCCACTGCACGGTGACGACCGCCTTTCGCTTACATGATGCTAACGGGTAAACATCTTAGCCGCATAAGGCAAGACCTGTACCCAAATATCCCAACTGTTAACCCATCAACATAAAAACCACCACAAAGGGGACAGGCACCTTTGTGGTGGTTT
>CABTZM010000253.1 GCA_902489295.1 uncultured Collinsella sp. | reverse complement strand
CGTGGGGGGGCGCTTGGGCGCCGGGGCCGGTGCCGACCAAACGGCGCGGCGGGCCGCGGGCGCAAGGAAGGGCGGCAAGCTGGTCGGAAAGCTCGGTAGCAGCAAACTGCCTGAGCTTGAGCTCGGCTTTGACCTGCTTTTTCTGCTTACGACGACGCGGCTTGGACATCCGTCTTTCCTTCCCATTCCATTACATGTCGAGTGTTTAGTACTGGCTCTCGTGCTTGCTGAAGAAGTCGAAGCGCGGGGGTAGCGGCTTTACGCGGTGCTCGCCGGGCTTCTCGCCCAGACTCTCCACAAATTCGTCCGTGGAGGCGAAGATGTTATCCCAGCTAAAGAAGGCGACCGGATCGATGTCGAAGTACTCGCAGATGAGCTCGCAGCCGGCAGGGACGATGCCGTGCATGAGCACGGTCGCCACGCGCAGCTCGGTAAAGGCGTCGACGAGCGCCTGCGTCATTGCGGCGTTTGCCTCGTTACCCTCGAGCTTGTTGGCGGCCTTGGAAGCGTCGCTCCAGCGCTTGTTGGCGGCGCGCAGGTAGTCGTCGCACACGGCAAGCGCGCGGTGCGTCTCGAACTTGTACATGGCCTGCTCAAAGGCGAGGGCTGCCTGCTGGGCGGCTTCGACCACGGTGTCAGAAGCGGTGCCGGCGGGGATGCAGCCGTTGCGGTAGGGGCTCTCGTCGCCTTCCTTGACGGCGACGCCGTAGAAGCAGCTGCGGGCCAGGCGGTTGAACACGCCGGTCAGCAGCGCGCTCTCCTTAAGGGCCGGGTCGATAACGCGCTTGTCGTCGCAGGCGCGCACCTCGTTGCCGTCCTTGTCCTTGCCGGTCACCCGCGTGTCGTATGCCTTAGGGCTAAAGCTTACCGGCTTCTCGGACAGGCCGAGCGACAGCCAGTGCGCGCGCATCTGCTCGCAGGTGTAGTGGTTGAGCAGGTCGTCTGCCGGCGGGGGAGGCGTCTGCGAGGACGAGCTGGCCTTTTTGCCCATGTAGAGCAGGTGGTAGCAGGCGCTGACGGTGCTCTGCGTGAGGTCCCAGCCTAGGGCCTCCCACATGGCGGTCTGCGCGATGCAGTAGAAGTAGATGTTGTCCTGACCGATAAACTGGTAGATCTGTGCGTCGTCCGAGCACCACCAGTCGCGCCAGTCGAGCGAGCTGTGCTGGTAGGTGGGCGCGGGCACCTGCGTGGAGTCGGCAGCGGGCTCGCCCATGAGGGCAGCATCCTGGGCGGCGACGCCCTCGGTCACGCCGGCGGCCTTGGCATCGCGCGCGAGCACGGTACGCGTATAGCTGATGGGCGCCCACAGGCTCTCGGGCCAGCACCAGCAGGTGACGTCGGTCACGCCGTCGACCTCGGGCACCGGAACGCCCCAGTCGATGTTGCCGGTGATGCGGAAGGGCACGAGCGCCTTGCCGCTGCGGAAGCGCACGCCGCCGTTGGCGAGCACCGCGTGGGCGTCGTCGCGCTCCTTCCAGCTGGGGAAGGTGACGGTAAAGCTGCTCTTGTTGCCCTCGGGCTCCAGCACGGTGTGCTCGGGGAGCTGGTCCTCGACGGTATCGAAGGCCTCGCGGAACTTGTTCTGGATGTAGAGCTGAGCCGGCAGCAGCCACTCCTCCATGGTCTTGGAGACCACGGAGCGAACCTGCGGGTTCTGGGCGAGCTTGGCGGTGTAGGTCTTCATAAAGTCGAGGTAGGCCGGCAGGTCAAAGTAGAGATTGTCGACCGGGCGCAGCTCGGGCACCTCGCCGGTGAGCTGGCTCTTGGGCGCGATGAGCTCCTCGGGCTCAAACTGGTGACCCAGGTCGCACTCGTCGGCGTACGCCTTCTCGGACTTGCAGCCCTGGATGGGGCAGCGGCCGATCACCTGGCGGCCGTTGAGGAACGTGCCGGCCTTGGCATCGTAGAACTGCAGCGTGGAGCGCTTGGAGATGGTGCCCTGCTCGTGCAGGCGCTCGATAATCTCGGCAGTCACCTCGTTGTGGATCTGGGCCGCCGGCTCAAGGCCCGAGCCG
>CABTZM010000252.1 GCA_902489295.1 uncultured Collinsella sp. | reverse complement strand
AGCGATGGCCTGATCCAATCACTCCTTGATGGACTCATCGGCTCTCCCGGACAGCTGGTGGATGCACTTAAGGCCACCGTTACCACTATCCGTGGTGCCCATGTGAGCGCGGCTGCTGAGCCGGGCTCCGCTGAGGCGGCTTGGGGTTTTACTGTTGAGGGCGAGTACCGCGACGGCGATACGACTAAGTACGCTACCTCGGCGGGCGGTTTTACCGGATCTCTTGAAGCGAGTGTTTTGGGCTCGATCGAGGGCGATTTGGACGATTCTACGCAACAGCTATCGGTCAATGGCCTGCGCGCCGTCGAGGGCGGAGCATATGCGGGCGGATTCTTTGGGCTTGGCGATGTTGGTGGAGTTGCGAGCGTGGGCGGCCAAGGTGCTGACGCCCAATCAGGGACTACGCTGCTTGAGCTTATCAAGCTCGGCAACGTGGACGTACTCGATGCGTTCCGAACCTTCATCTATCATGCTCACGTTAACGGCGTTTCGGATGGTATTCGCGTCGAGGCCCATGAGCAGACGTCCGAAGGTACGGGTGACGAGAAGCGCTATACCGGCACTGCCGGTGGATTTGGCGGTACGTTGCTCAATGGCTCCATCAAGGACTGCTCCGTCGAGCGCTTGAATGCGGTGACGGGCCTCAATTACGCAGGTGGCTTCGTGGGTCATCTGGGCAAGAGCGGTACGGTTGACGTGGACGAAGCTGATGCCGGTGTCGGCAACATTCTCAAGTTGCTCGGTGCGACGGCAGGCGTTCTCGACATCTGGGGCAGCCATGTCGAGCGCTGCACGGTTGATGGCAGCGATGCCGGCTACTCGGTTGCCGCCACGCATGGGGCGCGGATCACGAGTGATGCGGCTTCTGAGCAGCTCGATGGTCAGGAAATGGCAGCAGGCTTTGTGGGCTTTGCCGATATGGCGAAGATCGATGACTGTCATGTAACCGATCTCAAGAAGGTGACAAGCGGTCAGATTGCCGGTGGCTTTGTGGGAAAGACCACCATGGGGTTCGTTGCCGATATTGATGCCGGGTCTCCCGTTTTGTTGGAGTCTTTGCTCCTGATTGTCAACGCGCTCGTTAAGCTCCTGTATCTTCCGGATTTGCAGGACAAGCTCGGTCTGCTCAACATTAAGATCCCTGACATCATTGATCTCAAGGTTCTGTCGGAGGGCAACACGCTTTACGTCAACCTGCTTGGTTTGCGCATAGGTGTCGCGCTGTCCAAAAAACAGGACAGCAGCGACCCCAATGCTACCGACGTCGCCGTTATCACCATCGGGGATTCGACCATCAGCTTGCCGTGCAATGAGAAAGGCCTTGTCGGAGAGGACGATGGACTCAAATCGAACCTCAAGGTCACGCTCATTAAGGGTAACCGCACCAACATTACCAACAACTCGGTGACGGGCGTCGCCTCTGGTTACGACGTGTACGGTGGCGGTGCCACAGACACGAGCAACGGCTTTGGCATTGGCCGATACGATGACGGAAGGGGTACGCTGGGCGGATACGCTGGCGGCTTCGTGGGTCTCTCAAACGAGAGCGTGCTCGACAAGAATAAGATGGCGTACTGCGATGTGGTACGCGGCAAGGGCCATGATGGTCAGAACGCTGGCGGCGGCACGATCACGGGCCCCTTCACCGGCATGACATACCTCAAGACCACCTATGAGCAGCTGAACGAAAAGAAGAAGATCGAGACTGGGAATTTCTATTCCATCTACCGCGGTGCTAACGACAAACTCACAGAAGCCCTCAAAGGCGCTGGCGAGAGCGTGTTCGCCGATATGGTGTCCGATGATGCAGCGGTGGGCGGAGGAGAGTTTGGGCTCGACATGAACCGTTATGACGTTGCGGTGCGCGAATCAAAGGGCATTTCAGAGTTCGATGAGCTTCAAGGGGCCGTCGAAAGCGGTACGGGAGCACAGCGCAAGCTCGATGCGTATCAGGAGAACGGCGCCAAGGCTGTGCTCATGCGCGATACGCCGCAAACTGACAATGGTGCTGGCCTT
>CABTZM010000251.1 GCA_902489295.1 uncultured Collinsella sp. | reverse complement strand
CCCGCCTCGATGCCGCCGGCGAATCCACCCGCCGCGCGCATAGCACGTACAAGCTTCGTGTCGTATGCCGTCTTCTTGCTGACAGTACCCGAACGCATGAGGCCTACGTAGCCGCCTGCCATACCGCCGGCATGTTCGAGCGAACCGTTTCCATAAGATGCACGCCCGGCAACCACGTTATAGCCAAAGACGTATTTGGCGAGGGCGGTATCAAGTTGATCTTGTGTGGTGATGGCCTTGTCTTTTAGCTTCTCTATGATGTCGGCGAATTCCTGGCCATATGCATCGTACTTGGAAACATGCTCAACCCACGACTCGAACGTAGCGATGTCAATCCCACGCAACGGGCCAGATACCTCGGTATTCTCGGTTGTGGGATACACCATGGAAAGCGTGCTCACCAGGTTGCCGGCCTTAATGAGTCCACCCAACAAAGACAACCCACCAGCAGAGGCGGTATCAGACGGCTTCATAAGGCCAACATAGCCGCCAGCAAACTCGGTGCCGAACACCGAACGGATACGACGCGCAGCCGCAACATTTTGATCGCCGGAATATGAAGCGCCGACGCTTACGTCCTTCCATGCACGCGTGTCGTTTCCCCAAATGTGACCGCCATCGAGCATTCCAACATAGCCACCGGCGCACCCACGCTGCGTGGAGCCAGACGCCTCCGCCTCGGCGCGAACGGCGCCGCCACAAGGAACGCACTCGGTATAGCTGTTGCGCACCGTAGGGACGAAATCCTGAACAAGCGAGAGAAGGCTATCCACATTGATGAGGTTATTGATAATGGACGCGGCGTTCTCCTTGCCGAGCACGCTTGCCACATCACCCGGAGTCATCGTTCCGGCGTATCCGCCAGCAGATTCGCGACCGACCACATAATCAAATTCCGAGACATTGGAGTCCTGTACGTGGCCGCCCGCCAGCACGCCGGCAAAACCGCCCGCATGCCCGATGGGCTTCACTCCTTCTGCTGTCTTTGCCGTGCCGTTCGCACGAACCGAAAGGCCGCCAATCGCGCCAGCAACATCGGAGTGCTCGACCGTCGAAACCATAACGTTGAGCGCGCTCAGCAAGTCGGTCAGAGCGATGCTCTGTCCCAGCAGGCCCAATCCAGAACCTGCGGCGGCAGTGGATCCCACGTCAATCTTGCCGGCCCAGCCGCCGGCATTACGCGGCGCGTCGACACTATATGAAGACGCCTCGGTGTAATAGCTCTCTGCCGTCGTGGCCTCGAGATCCTTAGGAGCTACGACGCTCGTATGCTTGAGCTCATCAACTGAACAGGTCGATACCTGCATTGCACTGCCCCAGCCAACCCAGCCACCAGCCGAACCGGCGTTGGCGTCCGCATCGCTCGTATCCGTCGCGCACACTATAAAGCCACCGGAACCGGTCGCGTCATCGGAATGCACGCCCGCATACGAGACGTAGGGGACATACGCCTGTACGACATCCAACAACTGCGAAATGTTGAGCGTGCCCCCCAGCTTGCCCAGAATTTGGATGCCGCCCTCAGAGGCGTTTGCCAAGGAGCCAGAGCGTACCATGCCACCAAAGCCACCTGCGTACAGGACGCCATCCACCTCGGCAATATTGATAACCGCCCATGGACCCTGCTCGACGTCCGCCTTGATGGCGTTAGCTGAAGCTTCGCCTAGCAGTTTGACGAGGGATTCCATATCGTCCTTGCCAAACTGATTGAGCTTTCCCGATTGGAAATCTCCGGCAAAACCACCGGCAACGGAGCCCGAGACCATGCCTCCGTTAACATAGGAAGCATCGACGCCCCAATATTTTGGAATAAGATAGGGCACCGCACCGAGCAAATTTTCAATTTTGATGACATCATGCAGCAGGCCGTCGAGACCACCATTACCGCCGGCATCATCTGCCAGCGCGTCCGCCAGGCCTCCCGTCACCGAAAGCCCGACGAAGCCGCCGGCAGTGCCCTTACCCTCTTCCTTGGGGACGGTCACGCTCTTGATACGGCGCGCATGACAATCGGCAACCAGGGAACTATTT
>CABTZM010000250.1 GCA_902489295.1 uncultured Collinsella sp. | reverse complement strand
TGAGCCATGTCATTGCCGTCTGCCAGCTCGATCACATGGAACTTGAACGCAGCGAACTTGTCGGCGATGGGCATCGCGGAGTTGACCTCCTCGATGCTGCCGTCGATCTGCAGGCCGTTGTGGTCGACGATCAGGCAGAGGTTGTCCAGCTGCTGGTTGCCCGCGAACATGGCGGCCTCCCAGACCTGGCCCTCCTCGATCTCGCCGTCACCAAGCAGGCAGTAGGTGCGATAGGCATCGCCCCAGTGCTTGGCGGCGAGCGCCATGCCCACGGCAGCCGAGACGCCCTGGCCCAGGGAGCCGGTGGACATGTCGACGCCCGGGGTATCGTTCATGTTGGGGTGGCCCTGAAGGTGGCAGCCGACATGGCGCAGGGACTCGAGGTCCTCCTTGGGGAAGAAGCCACGCTCGGCGAGGGTCGCATACAGCGCGGGAGCGCAGTGACCCTTGGAAAGCACGAAGCGGTCGCGGTCGGCGCGACGCGGGTCTGCTGGGTCGACGTTCATCTCCTCGAAGTAGAGGTAGGTGATGATGTCGGCGGCGCCGAGCGAACCACCGGGGTGCCCGGACTTCGCTGCGTGCGTGCCGATCACGACCCCCCTCCTGACCTCATTGGCAACCTGGATGAGTTCCTCATCGCTCATGGACGATGCCTCCTTGTGGGTGAGCGGTGCATAAATGTACGCGACAATCATAGCGGGACAATCGGCGAACAGGGCGCTCGCAGACGGTAAATTCAAAACTATTTTTTTCGCAGACAAGGGTGTTTACCTGCGATAAAGCGCTTTACCACAACTGGGTCACCAAACCGGCGAGGCACTTTACCGACCCCTCGTCTCACGCGTTTGCGACGCGCTCCCAGTCGGCCTCGAAGGCCGCAATGCCGGCATCGGTGAGCGGATGATGGAGGCATTTCTTGAGCGCCTTCATGGGGACGGTGGCGATATCGGCGCCCAACAGGGCAGCTTGGACCACATGGTTGGCCGTGCGCACCGAGGCGGTGATGATCTCGACCACGCCGTCCGGGTTCTTGCCGGACCAATCGTAGTTCTTGATGCAAGTGATCACGTTCGCGAGCTGCGAGATGCCATCCAGCGCGATATCGTCGTAGCGACCAACGAACGGCGAGATATAGCGGGCGCCGGCGTTGGCGGCCAGCAACGCCTGAGTCGCGGAGAAGATGAGCGTCATATTCACGCGAATGCCCTCATCGGCCAGAATTCGGCATGCTGCCAGACCGGCCTCGCAGATGGGCAGCTTTATGACGATATTCGGAGCGAGCGCGGCGAGCCGTCGCCCATCGGCTACCATGCCATCGACCGTCGTCGCCGTGGTCTCAGCCGACACTGGCAGACCCTTGCAGAGCTCGGCGATCTTTTGCATGTGGGGCTCGAAGTCGGCGAGGGCGCCGCCCGTCTTGGCGTACAGGCTCGGATTGGTGGTGACGCCGGCCAGGCATCCCCAGCTCTTCGCCTCGGCGATCTCTTCCAGGTTCGCGGTATCGATGAAGAACTTCAAGGCAGACCCTTTCTCACGCTGTGCCACAGGGCCAGTATACGCACGGAGCCACAAGGGACCGCATCGGACGGGCAAGGGCTTCGAGCTGAAACGTGTTAGCCGCCACCCAACGGTAGCAACCCGCGCGCAAGCGGTATGGACCAGCCCACGGGGCGGGCAACGGTCGCGCATACCGGCCTAAGCCTCGATCTGCTCCTGGGCAGGGAACCGCACGGTGATCGTGGTGCCGCGGCCGAGTTCGCTCTCGAGCTCGATGCGGGCACCGTGGTACGACGCAGCGTGCTTCACAATGGCAAGGCCCAAGCCGGTGCCGCCGCGCGCCTTGGAACGGCTCTTGTCAACCCGGTAGAAGCGCTCGAAGATCTTCTCCTGCTCCTCGGGTGCGATGCCTATGCCCGTGTCGGCAACCCGGATGAAGGGCGTGGGGCAATCGCAATCCGGCGTAGCCTCGACGCCACACGAGAGGGTCACCGACCCGCCCGGGTGGTTGTATCGAATGGCGTTGCTCGTCAGGTTGTAGGCGAGTTCGTCGACCAGGCGGGGGG
>CABTZM010000249.1 GCA_902489295.1 uncultured Collinsella sp. | reverse complement strand
TCAAAACTATGCCGGTTTACTACGATGAATTCGGGCCGTGCGACCACGCTCGACTTTTGGCTAAAGTGGCAAGCGTTCTACCTGCAGTTTTGTAAACGGCAAATTTGGCGTGCTCGGAGGTCATCGATTCATCGTAGTAAACCGGCATAGTTTTGAAGTGACAGTAATAGACAGACGCCCTCGAGAGGCCCAAATTGACGCGTACGGATACGCTACATGCCGATTTCGAGCCAGTTGGAAAGCACGTTTGCACGTAGTCTGGTTTCCGCACGTTGCATCGCCTTAGTTTTCGGCTTGTAGTTCAGCTCCAAGCGATCGCACACACTGTGAATGATGGTATCAAGCTGATTATGATTGTTGAGCATGTCGTGGGTTACTAGAAGCACGTCGTATCCCATGCTTTGCAAGGCCGTCATTCGTGTGGCATCGTGGTCGAGCACCGCGCCCGAACCATGAACCACCTCTCCCTGAATTTCGATGATAACGGCCTTCATCGTTATTGGGTTTACGATCACGATGTCGCCGTAGCACACTTTCTGACCTGCTATCTTTCGGGCCGAAACAGATAACGGCGTTAGATCATTGACGTAAATGTTATTGAATCCCGCTCCACCCTGTCGCCTTGGTTGGCTGAACAACATAATCCCAGCCACCTCAAGCGGAGACGCAGCGACACCAATTACTTGCTGGGCGGCCTCGTAGAATTGCTTCCCCCACATTTCACTCTTTACCCTAGCTGCGAATCTCTGCAATTCTTCAATCTCAATGAGAGGTTTTCTCATCCAGAGCGATGTTCCCTTCCCACTGCCTTTATTGTTTTCTTCCTCTCCCTGGTGGCCCATTTCGTCGTTCTTTGGCTGTGTCGTTGCATAGACACGCTTCCAGGGTGGCTCATCCTGGGTCTCATCAAGCTCAAATAACTTTTCGGTGCTAGGGCACGCTTCATCCGAACTTGCCAGTTCAAGGGCAAGTTCGGATGAAGAAGATGGTTTGAAAACGGAGAACCAGCCACAGAATTCGTACATTGCGAACACCAAGTCACTATGAGAAATGCTACGCGTCATGGTAAATAGCGTATTGAGCGGATCTGTAACACTGAAGCCCATACCAGTATCGATGGATATATTGCCCGCATAAGCCTCATTCCATTGAATGGTGTGTCGCAGATCGGAATGTAAGTTACTTCGTTTTGATGCGGCAGTGACAAGCGGCGTCTTGAGAACATCAACTACGAAGGGCGACTGGGCTAGGGCTCTCCAGCCGTCTTCCGAGCTTGGCAGACGCGGGTAGAGGTCGCGGACCTGGGGCGGGCAGCGCCAGTAGCGGAATGCGGTGTTTGCGCAGACGATCTCTTCCATGTTGGTCTCCCCTGTGGTTGGCAGCGGGCTGCGCGGATTGCGGGCGAGGCCGATTATCTATGTGGCCATCATGCGGGTAAGTACCGGAAGCTGACCAAACACTGACCAAGAGATGGACGGTATATGTCGAAAGCCGGCGCGAGCTACAAACTCGCTGGCATAGGCTGTGGGCTTAAGGTCCTCGTCTCCACATTTACGGTCTGATCGCATGGCAAATTCAATGAAAGAACGCATGGGCTTTATGCAAAACGTTCGATGACGTCAGCATGGGAGAGGCGTGTCGCAAACAACTTTTTTGAGAACCTCGATTTGTTTTTGGCGTCACCCTTGTTGTCAAAAAGAAAAAGGTCAGAGGCTTAATACCTCTGACCTTAGCTTTTGATGGTGGGCGATACAAGATTCGAACTTGTGACCCCATCCGTGTGAAGGATATGCTCTACCCCTGAGCCAATCGCCCGTTGCCTTTCGGCAAAAGAGATACTAACATAGCCGCGCGTGGTTTACCAAGAACTTTTTGCCCTCGATTTTAAATTCGTGGTCGCAAGCAGCACGAACACTACCAAAGAAACCAGTAAACCTGCAGCTAAACCACTATTTACCGCTTAATCCACGAAGTCTCGGGGCGGCAGATGAGTCGCGCGTTGTTGTAGGCCATGTCGAGCGTAAGGCAGGTCCGTGCGGCGTAGAAGCCGTCCTCGCGCTGGATGGTCAGCGCCAGCTCGGGCTTGTCGCCGGTTAGGCACAGCGGCAGCAGCAGTTGGATTCGG
>CABTZM010000248.1 GCA_902489295.1 uncultured Collinsella sp. | reverse complement strand
TGTGTCCATCCTCGCAGTATCCGGTTCTCAAGGTGCACGCCTGCGCTGGTTCCCGGTTCCACCGGGCCGCGCGGCAAGGCGATATATTGCCAGACCGGAGGGGCCCCGGGGGCGGGAATCTGGGCGTACACATTTCCTACACAGTTTGGGATTCTCAGCTGTATTTAAAAGTAATAAAGAGGGGACCTCGTTTCCGAGATCCCCTCCTCCGTCTATCTATAGAAATAGGCTTTCAAAGCCTTAGGCCAAGAGCTTGCGACCGGACTCCTCGATCGCGTCAAGTGCTGCATCAGCCTCGGCGGCATCCGCGCCCTTAGCGAAGATGTACAGCTTAATCTTGGGCTCGGTGCCAGAAGGACGGACGATACCCTTGTTACCACCCTCGAGATCGAACTCAATGACATTAGCCTTCGGCAGGCCGTTCACGCAGGTGTTGTAATCCACGACGGCCTCAATCTTGGAACCGGCGAGCTCCGCGGGCGGGTTCTCGCGCAAACCAGCCATGATGCCGGCCATCTTTGCCGCACCCTCAGCGCCCGGATAGCTTAGCGAAATCGTCTTGTTGTGATAGTAGCCATACTTCTCGTACAGCTCGTGCATCGCATCGGCAAGGTTCTTACCCTGCAGCTTGTAATACTGCGCCATCTGGCAAATCAGAAGCGAAGTGCTCACCGCGTCCTTATCGCGCACGTGGTCGCCGGCCAGATAGCCGTAGCTCTCCTCGAAACCGAAGATAAAGCGGTCGACCTCACCAGCATCGGAAAGCGAGGTAATGATGTCGCCGATGTACTTGAAGCCCGTCAGGCAGAGACGGAGCTCAAAGCCATACTCCTCGGCCAGAGCGTCAACCATGGCGGAAGAAACGATAGTAGTAACGGCAACCTTCTTAGTGAGGTCCTCACCGCGGGCAGCACGGGTCTTGCAGATATAGTCGAGCAGCAGAACGCCCATCTCATTGCCGGTCAGCAGCAGATAGTCATCGCCATTCTTAACGGCAACGCCAACACGGTCGGCGTCGGGATCGGTTGCAAGCAGCAAATCAGGGTGAACCTGCTCGCAGAGATCGATGCCCTTCTGCATGGCCTGACGGATCTCGGGGTTAGGATACGGGCAGGTCGGGAAATCGCCGTTAGGCTCCTTCTGCTCGGGAACAACCGTGACATCGGTGATGCCAGCGCGCTCGAGCACTGTCGTGACGGGAATGAGGCCAGTGCCGTTGAGCGGAGTGTAGACGAGCTTAAGCGGAGCGCCAGCGATCTCCTCGGCAGAAAGGTTAGTCACGCCGCGCGCGAGAACGGCGTCGTAATAACGCTCGAGGCACGAGTCATCGATCCATTTGACCAGACCCTGCTCAAGAGCCTCATCGAAGTCCATGGACTTCACACCGGTAAACGTATCGGTCTCGGCGATAGCCTTAGAAATTGCATCGGCAGCCTCGCTGGTGATCTGGCAGCCGTCGGGGCCATAGGCCTTATAGCCGTTATACGGCGCCGGGTTATGGCTAGCGGTCATGCAAATTCCACCGGAGCACTTAAGGTCGCGGACGGCCCAGGAGAGCGTCGGCACGGGAGAAATCTTGGGATACACGAGGGCAGTCACGCCGTTTGCTGCAAGAATGGCAGCCGTCGTCTTGACGAACAGCTCACCTTTATTGCGGCTATCGCGAGCGATGGCGACCGTCGGATGCTCGAAGGTCGCATTGAGGTAGTCAGCGAATCCCTGGGTCGCACGACCGACCGTATAGATATTCATACGGTTAGTGCCCGCACCGATAGTGCCGCGAAGGCCGGCAGTACCGAAGGCGAGATCCTGGAAGAAAGCGTCGGTGATGGCGTCTTCGTCACCCTGCTCCTTCATCGTGTTAAGCTCAGCGAGGAGCTCCTCGTCCTTGACATTGGCAATCCAAGTATCAAGCAGCTCATGAACATCTGCCATATGAGTCCTTCCGTCACAATCAATAAAACGACCCGTGTAAAACAGGACAAGCGCAGCAGTGCGCTAAAGCAAATATTAGTCCATTGAGAACAAAGAACCGACCAAAGAACGGTGAACGTCTATATTCAGCGGTGGATGATTAAATTGATTTAATTGCAGAAGGAATGTTGCGCGTAAACGCAAAAAAGGGGGAGG
>CABTZM010000247.1 GCA_902489295.1 uncultured Collinsella sp. | reverse complement strand
GCCACCCGATACGCCAGGCGCGCTTAATGAAGCGGGTGGCGCCCCCGGCGGCCTTGGGATCCCAGGCGAAGTCCTTCTCGGGCGGGGCGATAAACAGGATCGCCAGACGCATGGTGTCGGCGCCGTAGGGCTCGATGACCGAGCTCGGGGGCACGACATTGCCCTTGGACTTGGACATGGTGTCGCCGTTCTCGTCCTTGACCATGCCCTGGCACAGCAGGTTGGTGAAGGGCTCGTCAACGCTCAGCAGGCCCAGGTCGCGCAGCGCCTTGGTAAAGAAGCGGCTGTAGAGCAGGTGCAGAATGGCGTGCTCAATGCCACCGATATAGTTATCGACGGGCATCCAACGGTCTGCCGCCTCGCGGGAGAAGGGCAGCTCGGTGTTGTGCGGGTCGGTATAGCGCAGGTAATACCAGCTAGAGCAGGTGAAGGTGTCCATGGTATCGGTCTCGCGCTTAGCCGGGCGACCGCACACCGGGCAGGTGGTCTCGTAGAACTCCTTGCACTCGGCGAGGGTCTCGCCGGCACCCAGGTCCAGGTTCTCGGGCAGCGTCACCGGCAGCTGGTCCTCGGGCACGGGCACGATGCCGCAGTGCTCGCAGTGGATGGCCGGGATGGGGTTGCCCCAGTAGCGCTGGCGGCTGATGAGCCAGTCGCGCAGGCGGAACTCGACCTTGCGACGGCCGCAGCCCATGGCCTCGAGGTCGGACACGATGGCAGCCTCGCCCTCGGAGTGCTTGCCGCCGCGCATGCCGGTGTACTTGCCGGACTGGACGAGCGTGCCCTCGGCAGCGTGGGCGCAATCCCAGTCGACGTTCTCGGCATGGAAGGTATCGATGGTCTCGCCGCTGGCCTCGACGGCAGCGCGGTCGTCATCGTCCAGAATGATCGGCACAATAGGCAGATCGTACTTGCGGGCGAACTCAAAGTCACGCTGGTCGCCGCAGGGAACGGCCATGACGGCGCCGGTGCCGTAGTCGGCAACGACATAATCGGCAACCCACACGGGGACCTTCTCGCCGTTGACGGGGTTCACCACATAGCGGCCGGTAAAGGCACCGTGCTTCTCGAGGGTGCCCTGGGCACGCTCGACGGCAGAGATATGCTTGGAGTCCTCGACGATCTTGGTGACGGCCTCCTCGTACTCCGTGCCCTCGACGAGCTCGTGCAGGCGCGCGTACTCAGGAGCCAGGACAAAGAAGGAGACACCAAAGAGCGTGTCGGCTCGCGTGGTGAAGACGGTGATCTTGCCCTCGTCGCCCTCGATGGGCTCGCCATCCTTGTCGCACAGGGTAAAGTCGACCTCGGCGCCCTCGGAGCGGCCGATCCAGTTGGCCTGCATCTGCTTGACGCGCTCGGGCCAGCCGGGGAGCTTCTCCAGGTCGTCGAGCAGCTCCTGGGAGTACTCGGTGATCTTGTAGTACCACTGCTCAAGGTCGCGCTTCTCGGGCTCAGTGCCGCAGCGCCAGCACTTGCCCTCGGTAACCTGCTCGTTGGCCAGAACGGTCTTGCAGTTGGGGCACCAGTTCACCGGGTTCTTCTTACGGTAGACCAGGCCCTTTTCCCACATCTTCTCAAAGATCCACTGACCCCAGCGGTAATAGTCGGGGCTGCAGGTCTTGACCATGCGATCCAGATCGTAGGAGAAGCCCATGCGCTTCATCGTGGCAAGCGCCTGATCCATGTTCTTATACGTCCAGGCGGCAGCCTGCGTATTGTGTTTGACGGCGGCGTTCTCGGCGGGCAGGCCAAAGGCATCGAAGCCGATGGGGTGCAGCACGTCGTAGCCGCGCATGCGGGCCTGACGGGCCATGGCATCGCCGATGGTATAGTTGCGCGCGTGGCCCATGTGCAGGTCGCCCGACGGATACGGGAACATCTCGAGCACGTACTTCTTGGGCTTACTGTCGTCGGTGTCGACGGCAAAGAGGTTGGAGTCCTCCCAGGCCTTCATCCACTTGGACTCAATGGCCTGCGCGTCGTAGACAGGGATCTCGTCCTTATGATCTGTGCAATCGCACATATCAGCTCCTTTAATCTTAGCTGGGGTCGGGGGGCAGGGCGTTGTTTTTGTCCGTTGGCACGTGCGGGGCCAAGAAACGAGAACAGAAAAGGTGTTTTTTTGGTGCCGG
>CABTZM010000246.1 GCA_902489295.1 uncultured Collinsella sp. | reverse complement strand
CGGGGAGTTTGGGTGCGCCCCCCCAGCCCCTGCGGGGCGGGGCGAAAACACCTTTTCGCTCCTTCAAACCCTGGGAAAAAGCCATACCCGCAAGAGCTCCTATCGCTCCACCGCAGGCTTGCGCTCACCAGCAACCAGCAACCAGCACGCGAATAAGCTACTTCTCTACCAGATTCCCAGCACGTGCTGCATTCCCAAACTCATGCACGCAATGCCAATCCAGCAGCAAAAGCCCAGCGCGATGGGCTTGCCGCCCTTTTTGACCAGCTCGACGATATCGGTATTAAAGCCAATAGCCGCCATGGCCATCACGATAAAGAACTTCGACAGCTCCTTGATGGGCGCCGTGATGGACACGGGAAGCTGAAGCACCGTGGTGATTACGCTCGCCAGCACAAAGAACAGCACAAACATGGGAAACGCGCGTTTAAGCGAGAACGTGCTTTTGGCGTCGCCGCCGGCCTTGCGCGCCAGATGCATCTGCCAGCATGCGAGGACCAACGTGATGGGAATAATGGCCAGTGTCCTGGTGAGCTTGACCACCGTGGCGCTCTCGAGCACATTGGCGCCGGGATGCATGCTGTCCCAAGCGCTCGCCGCAGCCGTTACGGACGAGGTGTCGTTGATGGCGGTGCCGGCAAACAGGCCAAAGCCCTCGTTGGTCAGCCCGAGCATACCGCCGAGCGTCGGAAACACGAGCGCCGCGATAACGTTAAACAGGAAGATGACCGAAATAGCCTGGGCAATCTCGCGATCGTCGGCATCGATGACGGGCGCGGTCGCGGCGATGGCAGAACCGCCGCAAATCGACGAACCCACACCCACAAGCGTCGCGATCTTGCTCGGCACGTTCATAACGCGGCAGAGCACAAAGGCGATGACAAGCGAGGTCGAGATCGTCGCCACGATAATCGGCAGCGACTGGGCGCCCTTGGACAGGATCTGGGACAGGTTCATGCCAAAGCCAAGCAGGATAACCGCGTACTGCAAGACTTTTTTAGACGTATAGGTGACACCGGCGGCGAGCTGTTCGCGGCGATTCTTGGGAAAGACGAGCGCCAGGACCATGCCAAAGAGGATGGCAAATACCGGCCCGCCGACCACCTCAATTTGTTTGCCGAGCAACGTCGCGGGGATAGCGATGATCAGGCAGAACAAGACACCCTTCCAGCGCTCGCGTACGATATTCGCCAGTTGCATATGGGATTCCTTCTTTCTCTTTCACGTTTGCGACGGCTTATGATACGGCAACATTGAGCGCAGCCTTGCGTAAACAAAGACTAAGATGCCGCAATAGTTCTTGGGCAACAGCCGAATTACCCACCGCGGAAAGCCGATTCGCGGCATAATTAACAACTGACATATGAGTTTGATAGAACAGTTGCGAGGCGCTATGGAAGAATCGATGAGCGTCGGCGAGCAGGAAACGAGCCTACAGGACCAGTCCTACCACACCATTCGACGCAAGATCGTCTATCTGGACTACAAGCCGGGCGAAAAGCTGGGCGTCAAGCAGCTTTGCGACGACCTGGACATGGGTCGCACGCCCGTGCGCGAGGCTTTGGTTCGCTTGGCGCAGGAAGGCCTGGTGCGCACCGTGCCCCAGAGTGGCACCTACGTCTCACCCATCAACCTCACCCTTGCCGAGAGTGCCTGTTACATCCGCGAACATCTGGAAAAGCAGGTGATTGTGGAGTGCTGTGCGCGCGCCACGTCGGCCGGCATCGAGCAGCTCGACCGCGCCATCGTGCTGCAGGAAAAGGCCATGGCCGAAGAGGATCGCATCGGCTTCTTTTTGAGCGACAACCTCATGCATCACATGATTTTTAGCATCGCATGTCGCAGCACCGTGTGGTCGTGGCTCGAGGAGACCAATGCCGACCTGGAGCGCTTCCGCTGGCTGCGCGCCGCCACGCAGGTTCTCGACAATCAGGACATCGTGAACGAGCACAAGCAGATTCGCCGCGCTATCGCCGGTCGCGACCCCATCGAAGCGAGCTTTTTGGTCAGCAAGCACCTGCACATGATGTTCCGCAACCAAACCGAGGTTCTGGACCAGTTCCCCGAGTACTTCGAGACCAGCAAGCTCCGCTAACCTGCCAAAACCACCACAAAGGGGACAGGCACCTTTGTGGTGGTTT
>CABTZM010000245.1 GCA_902489295.1 uncultured Collinsella sp. | reverse complement strand
GCGGAGCCGTTACACGGGCCGATCAGACACACCGCGAGCACGCCCAGCAGCGGCACCCAAATCGCCAGAGCGCGCCACGAATGGCGACGCAGCAGGTAGACCACCACGGCGATCATAATCCACACATAGGTGGCCGAGCTCATGGTGAGCGAAATAAACGGGATGCGCTGCACCGCCACACGGTACAGATTGATCAGGTGGTCGCACCAGCGCACCACGTTGCTGTCAACCGGATGGAAGTCGAAGTACTTGAGGTTGTCGGGACGTGCCATGATCTCGGCACTGCGCGCCGTACTGTAGACCCAGGCATCGCGCGCGCTCGGATAAAAGTAACCATAGTAGTTATTGATAAGCGCCGAGATATAGCACTCGGGATCCTTTTTGAACATCTGGGCCCACACCTCAAAATAGGCCTTGATGTCCTCCTGCGAGGCGTACTCGTTAAAACAATTCTTGACGGCGTCCGACTTATCCGGATTGTAGCGACGACCGAGGTTTTCGTACTTAAGCACGCGGTCGATCACGGCGCGCTCCTCGTCGGTCACCAAGCCGTCGCAAGGAGCCTCCACGATGGCGCCGTCCTCCTTAACCGTGGGATTGACGCCCGAGTTGAGGCCGTCGTGCTTTTGGACGAAGCGCGCCGTCTGCTGGAACGGAATCGAGAGCATTTCACGCTTGGAACCAGGCGTTATGTCGTGCGCCGGCATAAAGACCTTGGTGAAGTACATATTAGAGGCAAGGCAGAGTGCGAGCACCGCAAGAACTCCCACCCAGCGGAAACGCGGGGTGACGCTCGAAGGCGTAGCACCCGACTGCCTGGCTGCACGACGAGCCGCATAAGCGTCCCAGGCGCAAAACGCCGCGGCGATTACGCATGCCGCCAGGGGAAACACCAAACCGCCGTTGCGCAAAAACGTGGAGCCCATGGCACCCAGAGCGAGCAGCAGCCAGTCGTGGCGTGCAAAGAGCACAGGTCTCTGTTCGCCCGCACGCTCGGCATTGGCATCACGGCGAGGCAGGCCGCAGGCCACGAGCTTAACGGTCTGCACCAGCAACAGCAAAAACGCGTCGGCAAACAGCACGTCTTTGGTGAGCAGTGCCGCGTAGTTGGAGAACATCGGCATAAACGCAAAGAACAGCAAGATGATGCCGCGGACCGGCAGGCTCACGCCCAGTTTGCGCAGCGACGAGATGGAATAGGCCATGCAGGCGGCCGTGATGACAAACTGGTCGCAGGTATAGATGGCAAGACCCGCGTTGGCGCTGTTGAACAGCGAAAGCCCCAGTTGGACGCACGAGCCGATGATGGCCGTGTGCACCACAGGGTGATGCCCGTTGAGCAGCACATTGGGGTTGAGCAGGCGCAGGTAGTCGCTCGTGCCGTTGGGGTAGTTGAACCACTGGCGAATCTGCGCGCCCGTGTCTCCCATAAAGAGGCCAGGCAGCGAGGCGATGAGCGTGGGCGCCCAGGCGATCATAAGCACCAGGAAGGGCCCGGCAAAGGGATGTACCGAGAGTATGGAGTGAGCCACGCGCCATACGCGGCCAAAGTGCGCCTCGGAAAATGGAATGCGCCGAGAGCTCAGCCAATCCAGACACTCAAAAGCCAGATAGAAGGCAACGACCGCCAAGAGCATCCAGCCCGCGCCGCCGATCCAGGCGCAGATAATGCGGGCCTTGTCGCCGAGCACGATCTCGGCCGAGTCGGTGAGGTCGTAGCTGCGGCCGAACACCATGCAGACGGCAAAAAACAGCGACGGCAGGATGACCGAGGGGCGCCAAGCGTCGCCGCGGCCAAAGAAGACGTAGCGAAACGGCAGCGTGAGCAGGCAGGCAAGCGCGAGCAACATGACCGCGTCGGTATGCCCGGCAAATGAAAGAAGCACCTCGTAGCACACGTACAGCATGCCTGAGGCTTTGGGGTCAATCGCCAAGACTGCGTTGCTCGACACCGGGGCGGGATCGATGGAAAACGCCGTGGTCGCCAACAGCGCAAGCAAAAATGCGACGAGCGTCTGCTTGGCTGGATAGCGCTTAAACCAGACAATGCGGGCAGCGTCGCGCGCAGCCGTTGTGGAGAGGTCGGAATCCTTCACAGTCCAAATAACCTTTCTAGAAAACCACCACAAAGGTGCCTGTCCCCT
>CABTZM010000244.1 GCA_902489295.1 uncultured Collinsella sp. | reverse complement strand
CGGGCGGCAGGTTGAGGAGCTCGTCGCCGGGACGGTGCAGGCAGACCTTCCTGAGCTTGCCGATCTCGGAAGGCACGTGCAGACCTTTCGTCATGGCCTCCTACCTTTCTTTCGGGCCTTACTGGCCGAATGTATCAGCGCCCCTCCGTATGGGACGCTGCTTGCTGACAGCTCTAGTTATATCCAAAAACCACCTGCAATTCCACCTCGCCCCCGAACGGTCAGCAAAGTGCGATGAACGGTATATCTCATATGATTCCCCCATGATGCACTTCGGTTCTCTAAAGCAGGTTTTCAAAGGTAAATGTTCTTTTTTCTAAGGAATTAAGCTAGATTGCACAAATATTTTCATGTTTAGGAATTGCATAGCTAAAACGGTTTTCTGCATATATATGTCGTTTGTTCATGATTCAATTTGGATTCGATTATATTCAGCTCTCAATCATTCTTATTCATACATCCTCACCAATTGAGTATGGATATAGATTGTTTCTAAACGAGTTGGGCAGTTAGTTGCATGCCTTGGCAGCGTAAGAAGTAGGTAAAGATACCGTTCGCGCGATGCGTCCGTGCCACAGGTCGACTAAATTGAGACAATAGTGATTAGTGTTAGGCTACCGTCCCTTGTGGGGACTGAACGGACAGATGCATATGCCGAGCAAAATCGAAAAGAAGCAAGCCGCCGCAAAGCTGCGCAAACCGCCGCGCGACTTCTCGTACACGCAAAACCGAGAGCTCAGCTGGCTACGCTTTGACAACCGCGTGCTCGACGAAGCCTTCGACGAAACCGTTCCGTTATTCGAGCGACTAAAGTTCGTCTCGATCTTCGAGTCCAACCTCGACGAGTTCCTTATGGTGCGCGTGGGCGGCCTGTCCGATCTGGCGGAGCTCAAAAAACAACCTGTCGACAACAAGAGCAATATGACCGCCTCCGAACAGGTCGATGCTGTCATGGCCGAAATGCCCGGGCTCCTTACCCGTTGGGAGTCCATCTTTAAGAGCATCGAGGGCAAGCTCGACACCTTGGGCGTTCACCGCGCCCGCATCGATTCGCTTACGCCCGAGGAGCGCACCTTTGTAACCCGCTACTTCCAGGCCTACGTGTCACCGGTCATCTCGCCGCTGGTCATCGATCCGCGCCACCCCTTCCCCAACCTGCGCAATGGCGCGCTCTATCTGGCCTGTGGTCTGGACGGCGCCACCGACGAGGAGAGCCTGCTGGGCCTTATCGAGATTCCCGCCTCAATGAACCGCGTGGTCGAGATCCCCTCGCCCACCGGCACCTACTCCTACATCTTGCTCGAGGGCGTCATCCTCGCCTGCTTGGACAGCTGCTTTGGCTCCTATAAGCCGCTGGATCGTGCGCTGATCCGCGTCACCCGCAACGCCGACATCGATCCGGACGGCGAGGGCGTCGAAGAGGAAGAGGACTACCGCCAGCACATGAAGCGCATCCTCAAGAAGCGCCTGCGCCTGCAGCCGGTAGTGCTCGCGGTCTCGGGGTCGCTCGAGAAGGCAACGCTCAAGACTATCCGCAAGGCGCTCGAGCTTTCGCGCCGCTCTGTCTTTACCTGCGATATCCCGCTCAACCTGGGCTACGTCTTCGGCATTGAGGGCAAGATTCCCGAGCACCTGCGCAACGAGCTGCTCTTTACGCCGTTTAGGCCGCAGCCCAATCCCAACATCGACATGACCCGCTCCATCCGCGAACAGGTGCTGCAGCACGACAAGCTGCTCTTTTATCCCTACGAGGCCATGAACCCGTTCTTGGACCTGGTGCACGAGGCCGCCTATGACCCCGAGTGCATCTCGCTGCGCATCACGCTCTACCGCGTGGCCAAGCAGAGCCGCCTGTGCGAGTCGCTGATCGATGCTGCCGAGAACGGCAAAGAGGTCACGGTGCTCATGGAGCTCCGCGCGCGCTTTGACGAGCAGAACAACATCGAGTGGGCCGAGCGTCTGGAAGAAGCGGGCTGCACCGTCATCTATGGTTCCGAGGGCTTTAAATGCCACTCAAAGATCTGCCAGCTCACCTATCGCGAGGGTATGGCGCTCACCCGCCTCACGCTTTTGGGCACCGGCAACTTTAACGAGAAGACGGCCAAACTCTACAGCGACTTTATGCTCATGACGGCCCATCCCGGCATCGGTGAAGACGCCAACCTGTTCTTCCGCAATCTGTCGCTGG
>CABTZM010000243.1 GCA_902489295.1 uncultured Collinsella sp. | reverse complement strand
GTTACGCGGTTTGGTAAAACCGCGTAACTAGCACACCTGGGTTTTGCCGATCATGATGTTGAGGATCTCGACGTCGGTGTCCTTCATGCCCACGCGGCCTACGTAGCCCATACTGGCGATCGTCTGCTCAACGGTATCTTGGATCAGGCCCTCGCCGGCGCGGAAGCCGCGGCCTTGCATGGCCATATCGTGGCCCAGAATCGCCGCATCGACGGCAGCCGAGATCTTGGCGGCACAGCTCGCCTTGGCGCCGTCGCACACGATGCCGCCCACGTTGCCAAGCGTATTCGAGACCGTCGCGCCAATCTGTTCGCGCGTGCCACCGCACAGCCAGGTAATCGCAGCGCCGGCGCCGCACGCAGCGCAAATAGCACCGCAAAACGCCGAGAGCGCACCAATATAGCTCTTGATATGCACGGCGATAAGATCGGACAGCATCACGGCGCGCACCAGGCGCTCGTGGTCGCAACGCAGGTACTCGGCATACTCCATGACGGGCAATGCGCAGGTAATGCCCTGATTGCCCGAGCCGCACACAATGGCGACCGGCAGCGCGCAACCGTTCATGCGGGCGTCGGACCCGGCGGCCGCACGGGCACGGGCGCGGCAGGCGACGTCATCGGCACGAGCACCCAGCAGCGTACGGCCCACCTCGGCGCCCCAAGCGTGCGCGAGGCCCTCAGCACTGATCGCGCCATTCAGCTCAATCTGACGCTCAACGGCAGCGCGGGCGTCCTCAATGTCACCGTCCTCGATAAAGTCGATGATGGTCTCGATCGACATGGGCGTGTCGGCGTTATCTGCCGCACGCTCGGCCACCACGCGCTCGGCGCAGGCGGCGCACTCCCCCGCCGACTTACCGCATACCGGAATACCGTCGAGCGTATGGCACGTGACATTAGTGTGGTGATCGGTAATCTCGACGACCGCGGTATGGCCCCCGGCCGTCGCAGTCACCTTGATGTAGAGGTTGGGCACACCCTCGACAAGCGACACATCGCAGTAGTCCGCATCGGCAAGCAGCTCGGCCACGCGGGCGCGGTCCGCGTCATCGACGCTCTCGAGCACCTCGAGCGCGCTCTTGGCGTCGCCGCCCACGGCACCCAGCACGGCCGCGGCTTCAATACCATGCATTCCGCCCGAGTTGGGCACGGTCACGCTCTTGACGTTCTTGATGATGTTGCCCGAGCAGGCAACATCCATATGATCGGGCTCGCAACCGAGCGTCTGGCTCGCCAGCGCCGCTGCATAGGCAACGGCAATGGGCTCGGTGCAGCCGAGTGCACAGACAAGTTCGCGGTTCAAAACATCGCAAAACGCGGCATCACGGATGGAATCGGTAGGCATATGTATCTCCTGCTTGCATAACGGGCGGGGCTCTCAAAAAAGTTACCTCCTTTATTTGATAACAATGCATCAAAAACCGCAACCATGGTTCCGGCAGACGGCGCTCAAGCGCAAACTGACGACATTCATTCACGAGAAGCAAGTCTCGTTGCCCGCTAAAGCGTTTGACCAAAAAACGCTCGAGCGTTTACGCAAAAGTCGCGCTATTATGCAGTCGAACGCGGTAAACACCTTTAGCATTTGCGCCGCACAGACCAGAGAGGAACCATCCATGAAGATCGGTATCGGTAACGACCACGCCGCCGTCGAGCTCAAGAACATCATTTCCGAGCACCTGAAGGAGCGCGGCTGCGAGGTCGTGAACTTTGGCACCGACACCTCCGAGAGCTTTGACTACCCTATCGCCGGCTACAAGGTGGGTAAGGCCGTTGCCAACGACGACGTCGACCTGGGCATCCTCATCTGTGGCACCGGCGTCGGGATCAGCCTGGCTGCCAACAAGGTCGAGGGCGTACGCGCCGTTGTGTGCTCCGAGCCCTTCAGCGCCAAACTCTCCCGCATGCACAACAATACCAACGTGCTCGCCTTTGGCGCCCGCGTCGTGGGCTCCGAGCTCGCCAAGATGATCGTCGACGAGTGGCTCGACGCCGAGTTTGAGGGCGGTCGTCACGAGCGTCGCGTTAACCTCCTCAACGAGATCGATCACACGCGCGCCCTTAAGATCGTCGACGAAGCCTAAACTATTCAGTGCCACAAGCTAACAGCAGGGGCCCGCCCCGGACACAAATGCCCGCGGGGGCCCCCCTAGAATTTTTTATAAAAAAAGGGCCGCGGGGGGGGGGCGGCGGGG
>CABTZM010000242.1 GCA_902489295.1 uncultured Collinsella sp. | reverse complement strand
CCCGGCTCCCGGACCCTGAGATGTTACATAGCGAGCTTTTGCGCTGGAGAGGAGCCCCCCCCCGCCCCAAACGCCCATAAGGGTACCTGCCCCCGTTGTGGTGGTTTGGACCGGCTGGACGTGTGTGCATCGGGTGGTATCTAAGTTGAGATACCACTTCTGGTATATCAGCTTGCGCTTGCGTGAGTACAATACTCGAACGTTATACGTCTCAGCGCCCCCTGTGCGTGGACGTCTTGCAGTCACGCGAACGAAGGGATTTATCCTATGTGCGGAATTGTCGGCTACACCGGCTCTGATATTGCAAAGAACATCCTGGTCACGGGTCTTAAGCGTATGGAGTATCGCGGCTATGACTCCTCGGGCGTCGCGCTCGAGTTGGGTGAGGGCGCCGCGGCGCACCTCGACGTCATCCGCCGCGTGGGCAAGGTCGCGGGCCTGGAGAGCGAGCTTTCCAACATCGACAGCGACGCTACCTGCGGTATCGGCCACACCCGTTGGGCCACCCACGGCAAGCCCTCCGTCGTTAACGCCCATCCCCACACCAGCTGCGACGGTCGTATCGCCATCGTCCACAACGGCATCATCGAGAACTTCGCCGAGCTGCGCGAAGAGCTGGAGGGCCGCGGCCACCACTTTAAGAGCGAGACCGATACCGAGGTCTTCGCGCATCTGATCGAAGAGGCTTATGCCGAGACGCACGACCTGATGGCCTCCGTGCGCGAGGCTTGCACCCACGTGGTCGGTGCCTATGGTCTGGCCGCCGTGTGCGCTGACGAGCCCGGCGTGATTGCTGTCGCCCGCAAGGATTCCCCGATCGTAGTCGGCGTGGGCGAAACCGGCTCCTATGTTGCTTCCGATGTCATCGCGCTCATCGACGCCACTCGCGATGTCGTGGTGCTCGAGGACGGTCAGTTTGCCAAGCTCACGCCCGCGGGCGTCGAGTACACCGACGAGGCCGGCAACGTCATCGAGCCCAAGGTCACCCACATCGACTGGGACCTGGACATGGCAGAAAAGGGCGGTTATCCCGACTTTATGCTCAAGGAAATCCACGAGCAGCCGCGCGTCGTGCGCGATACGCTGGTGGGCCGTATGACCCCCGCCGGCGAGCTCGATATCGACGAGCTGGGCCTGTCCCTCGAGGAACTCAACGACATCGACCGCGTCTACGTGATCGCTTGCGGCACTAGCTATCACGCTGGCCTCATCGCCAAGAACCTTATTGAGGGCTGGGCTCGCATCCCCACCGAGGTTGAGGCGGCCAGCGAGTTCCGCTATCGCAATCCCATCATCACGCCGACGACGCTTGTCGTGGCTGTGTCCCAGTCGGGCGAGACGGCCGACACCCTTGCCGCCATTCGCGACGCGCGCATCAAGGGCGCCAAGGTCTTCGGCATCACCAACGTGGTGGGCAGCCCGGTGGCGCGTGAGAGCGACGGCGTCATCTACACCAAGGCCAACAAGGAGATCGCGGTCGCCTCGACCAAGAGCTTTATCGGTCAGGTCGTGAGCCTTACGCTGCTGGCTCTGCTGCTGGCGCAGGTTAAGTACCGTCTGACCACCAAGCAGGCGCGCATGCTGTTCCGCGAGCTTTCCGATACGGCCGAGCAGATCCAGTGGATTTTGGATACCCAGACCGAGGCCGTTCATGAGGCCGCCCTGCTGTGCAAGGACGCGCAGTCGGCGCTGTTCGTGGGCCGCGGCATGGGTGCCGCTATTTCCTACGAGGGCGCGCTCAAGCTCAAGGAGGTCAGCTACCTGCATGCCGAGGCTTACGCCGCCGGCGAGATGAAGCACGGCCCCATTGCCCTGATCGACCCGGGCTTCCCTGTCATCGCTGTGGCCACCAAGAGTGCCACCTACGACAAGACCGTGTCGAACCTCATGGAGTGCAAGGCGCGCGGCGCCAAGGTTATCGTCGTTGCCACCGAGGGTGACGAGGAAATCAACAAGATTGCCGACTGCATCATTCGTGTGCCGGCCGTCCGCGACGTGTTCAGCCCCATCACGGCGAGCGTCCCGCTGCAGTTGCTTGCCCGCGAGGTGGCCATCCTGCGCGGCTGCGACGTCGACCAGCCCCGTAACCTGGCAAAGAGTGTCACAGTCGAGTAGTTGGTTCCGCCGTTCTAACGACCAAGGCCCGGCTCCGCGTCATCAGACAGAGTCGGGCCTTTTTGTACGGAGAAACCACCACAAAGGTGCCTGTCCCCTTTGTGGTGGTT
>CABTZM010000241.1 GCA_902489295.1 uncultured Collinsella sp. | reverse complement strand
TCGACGCTGCACCTCACCCATATAATTCCGTCCTCGATTGGAGTTTTCGATATGTCCCGTACTGCCACCGATAGCACTGTCCTGTTGGGCCACGGCTCTGGCGGCCAGATGATGAAACGCATCATCGATGAGGTCTTTTTGGATGCCTTTGGGTCGCCCGAGCTGCTCGAAGGCAACGACGCCGGCGTCGCCGCGCTGCCCGCGAGCGGGCGCATCGCCATGTCGACCGACAGCTTTGTAGTCTCGCCGCAGTTCTTCCCCGGTGGCAACATCGGCCGCCTCGCCGTGTGCGGAACCGTCAACGACGTCGCGACCTCGGGCGCCAACGTGCGCTACCTATCGTGCGGCTTTATCCTCGAAGAGGGCTATCCCATGGACAAGCTGCGTCAAATCGTGCAGACGATGGCCGAGACGGCGCGCGAGGCGGGCGTGTCCATAATCACGGGCGACACCAAGGTGGTCGAGCGCGGCGGGGCCGACGGCGTCTACATCAATACCGCCGGCGTGGGCGAGGTGCCCGCGGGCGTGGCGCTCAGCGGCGCCAACTGCCGGCCCGGCGATATCATCCTGGTGTCGGGTACACTCGGCGACCACGGCATCGCCATCATGAGCCAACGCGAGGGCCTGGCGTTTTCGAGCACCATCGAAAGCGATGCCGCGCCGCTCAACCACCTGATTGCCGATGTGCTTGCCGCAGCACCCGACACACGCTGCTTCCGCGACCCCACGCGCGGTGGCCTGGCGTCCACGCTCAACGAGTTTGCCCAGGCCAGCGGCGTTGCCATGGAGGTCGACGAGGATGCCGTGCCCGTGCGCCCCGACGTGCAGGCAGCCTGCGAGATGCTCGGCTACGATGTGTTGCAGGTGGCAAACGAGGGCAAGATGGTCGCTGTGGTGCCGGCCGAACAGGCAGATGCGGCACTGGCCGCCATGCGCGCCGCCCGCTACGGCGAGCACGCTGCCATTATCGGCCGCGTGCTGCCGCTTGCCGAGGGCGCCCGTCCCGCCGTGCGCGTACGCACCGGCTGGGGCTCGACCCGCATCCTCGACATGCTCGTGGGAGAGCAGCTGCCGAGGATTTGCTAACGACAAAGGCTCAGGGCTATTAAAGATATTCAGATTCCAAACATGCCCGGCACGCATGCCCAGTATCATGGGGTGCGTTTTACAACTCAAGCGGCAGGAGCACCCATGGCAGCAGCTTTTTCCCATGTGATCTTTGACCTGGACGGCACCATTCTCAACACGCTCGAGGACCTGGCGGCCGCCGGCAACCATACCTGCGAGATGCACGGCTGGCCCACGTTTGCCGTAGACGAGTACCGCTACAAGGTGGGAAACGGCATGCTCAAGCTGGTCGAGCGCTTTATGCCCGCCGAGTATGCGGGCGACGGCCGTATGTTTGAGCAGACGCTTGCCGAGTTTAGGGCCTATTACGGCGAGCACAAGGAGGACCACACCGCTCCCTATGCCGGCACGATCGAGATGCTCGACCGCCTGCGCGCCGCGGGCGTGCAGCTTGCCGTGCTCACCAACAAGGACCATGTTTCGGCCGCTCCGCTTATCGAAAAATACTTTGGTTCCGAGCGCTTTGCGCTGGTGCAGGGCCGCGTCGATGCGTTTCCTCCCAAGCCCGAGGCGCCTGTTACGCTGCATGTGATGAAAGAGCTAGGCGCCGACCCGGCAACCACACTCTATGTGGGCGATTCCAATGTCGATATCCTGACCGGTCACAACGCCGGCCTTAAGAGTGCGGGCGTCAGCTGGGGCTTCCGCGGCCGCGCAGAGCTGGAAGCCGCCGGCGCCGACTACGTGGTGGACACCCAAGACGAGCTCTCGGCGCTGATTCTGGGCGAGTAACGGGGCTGTCGCTCAACACGGCTGCATAGATTCTGTCGCGCGGAAAGCGCATCCCGTTTTGCCGCCTCAGAATGGGATGCGCTTTCCGGTTGAGCCTTGTCGGGGAAACGGCATCCCGTTTCAGAGCAATATTCCGGGTCGCACTTTCCGCAACCCACGCCATCCGGAAACCGTGACCCGCTATTCGGCCAAATACCGGCTCGTATTTTCCCGAGCATTCGATGCAACGCTGGCGCAAGGAGTGTCCCCAACTGCCGGCAGAAAATGAACGTCCCCAAGTGCCGCCTCAATGACTAACATGGCAACGCCGCAGGTAGAGGACGGACAGCGAGCGCCGCCCAGGACGAACAAGTTGGCATGAAAAAGGCGAGGCAT
>CABTZM010000240.1 GCA_902489295.1 uncultured Collinsella sp. | reverse complement strand
GGGGCGGTGGTTTTGAGGCGGGCGTGGCCGAGGTCACGCAGGAGTTTGGCGCGTCGCTGCCGGTCGACAAACATCTCTATAAGCAGGATATCGCCGGCTCTAAGGCGCATGCCAAGATGTTGGCCGCCCAGGGCATCATCAGTGCCGAGGACGAGCAGGCGATTGCCAAGGGCCTGACCGGAATCGAACAGGATATCGATGCCGGCAACTTTACCTTCGACATCAACGATGAGGACATTCATATGTCCATCGAGAGCGAGCTGACGCGTCGCATCGGCGAGGCTGGCAAGCGCTTGCATACTGGGCGTTCGCGCAACGACCAGGTGGCGACCGATACGCGCCTGGGCGTCAAGGCGCTGGCCAAGGAGCTCATGGAGGCCAATCTTGAGCTGCGCCATGTGCTGGTGGATGCGGCCAAGAAGTACGACAAGGTGATTCTGCCGGGCTACACGCACATGCAACATGCTCAGCCCGTGCTGCTGTCGCATCACCTGCTGGCGTATTCCTGGATGTTCGCGCGCGACTTTACGCGTTTGAAGGCCGCCTTTGATGCTGCCGACAACTGCCCGCTGGGTGCCGCTGCGCTTGCCGGTACGAGCTATCCGCTCGATCGCCAGATGACGGCTGCCGAACTTGGCTTTGCGGGCGTGATCCCCAACTCGCTCGATGCCGTTTCCGACCGTGATTTTCTGCTCGATCTGCATTACGCCGGATCCGTCATGGCGATGCACCTGTCGCGTCTTTCCGAGGAGATCGTACTGTGGTCGAGCTCCGAATTTGGCTTTATCACGCTTTCCGACTCGTACTCCACTGGCTCGTCCATCATGCCGCAGAAGAAGAACCCCGACTTTGCCGAGCTTATCCGCGGCAAGAGCGGTCGCGTGTACGGCAACCTGGTGCAGCTGCTGGTAACCATGAAGGGCCTGCCGCTTGCTTATAACAAGGACTTGCAGGAGGACAAGGAGGGCGCGCTCGATACCGCCCATACGCTCATGCAGTGCCTGTCCGTTATGGCCGGAATGATTTCGACTTGGACCGTCAACGAGGATGCCATGGCGCGCGAGTGCGGCGTGGGGCACCTTGCCGCCACCGATGTTGCCGATTACCTGGCCAAGCGTGGCCTGCCGTTCCGCGAGGCACATGCCGTGGTGGGCCATCTGGTCCTGATGTGCGAGAAGCGCGGCTGCAATCTTGAGGACCTGCCGTTTGAGGTGTTCCAGGAGGCAAGCCCGCTCTTTGAGCGCGACATTACCGAGGCGCTCGATATCCCGTCGATTGTCGCCGCGCGCACGACCGAGGGCGGCACCGCTCCTGCCGCCGTTGCCGTGCAGTTGCAGCGTGCCGAGGCACAGCTCGTGGCTGACGAGGTCGTGTTTGGATCGCTGACCAAGGTCGTCGAGATGGGTCACGGGGCAAAGTAGAGGTTTGGCTGAAGCCGTTTTGGCCATGTATTGATAAATCGTTTTCGCTTTACGGGCGCCTGCTGATGTGGGAGCCCGTATTTTGTTGCTATGGGGGAGGGGCTTGTCGAGAACTTCTGTAGGACCTTTGGGCAGGTTGTGAAGGGGATACGTTCGCGGGCGGCAACCGACCGCCTGCTCTGTTCGGCGCGGTTGATGGGCGGTCGGATGGTACTCTAATCGGGCTTCGAAACAGAAGTGACACATATGGAGCGCTTTAATAAATTGCAACGTTTCAATAAACAGCTTTTTGTTTAACTGCAGCTAAAACTCTGTTACGATGCAGTCCAGGCGGGTGCCGGAATGGGACTTGGGCACGCGCGAACCTACTTGAAAGGCTACTTTTATGGCTATCGAGAAGACCTTCATCATGATTAAGCCCGACGCCGTGCGCGACCGCAAGATCGGCGAGATCGTTGCTCGCATTGAGCGCAGCGGCCTTGTCATCGAGCGCATGGAGATGACCACGCTCGAGCGCGCTACCGTCGAGGAGCACTACGCCCATCTGGCCGACAAGCCCTTCTTTGGCGGTCTCTGCGACTTTATGACGAGCGGTCCGGTCGTCAAGATGGTCGTTTCCGGTCTCTCCGCTGTTGCTAAGATGCGCACCCTCATGGGCGCTACCAACCCGCTTGAGGCTGCTCCTGGTACCATCCGCGGCGACTTTGCCGTCGATGTCAACGCCAACGTGATCCACGGCTCCGACTGCCTGGAGAACGCCGAGATTGAGATCAAGCGCTTCTTTGGCTAAACCAGCTTTGACTCCTTAAAGCTGTTAGCGTGTGGCTTGGGCGCCGCGGAACTCCATCCGCGGCGCCCTTTTATTCCAAAATCTATGCAGGGGCCCGCTCGGACATG
>CABTZM010000239.1 GCA_902489295.1 uncultured Collinsella sp. | reverse complement strand
GCTGGGCCACGCGGGTCCGCTCCTCGCCCAGAGGGAAATCCGACTCGCCCTCGCGGAGCCGGTCCGCAAACGCGTCCAGCTCGGCGGGCGTTACCTCTAAAGCCTCTGCCATTAACGATTCCTGCCGTGGCAGTACTTAAACTTCTTACCGCTACCGCAGGGGCACGGATCGTTGCGGCCCACGTTGACATACGGATCGTCGCTCTCGGACTTGCGATAGGTGGTCACCTTGCCACCGTTGTTGACGGCAGCCGGTCCGCCCTGGACAGCCGTGCGGGCCTGCACCTGTGCCTGCTTACGAAGCACGGAATCGCCGTTGTCGCCATCGACCTCGGCAGGACCCGAGAACTGGGCGCCCTCGAGCGCGGGCTCCTCCTTATGTTCCACAGCACGCGGGGCAGCCTTGATCTCGATGCGCAGGACGGTACGCAGGTAATCCTCGTACATGGTGTCGACGAGCATCTGGAACGCGCCGTATGCCTCGGTCTTGTACTCGACCAACGGGTCGCGCTGACCAAAGCCGCGCAGGCCGATACCGGTCTTGAGGTAGTCCATCTCCTGCAGGTAGTTCATCCAGCGAGTGTCGATGACACGCAGCATGACCTGAGTGTTGAGCTCGCGCATGAGGTCCTCACCCAGACGCTCGGCCTTCATGTTGTAGCACTTCTCGACGTAGGCCAGGACATCGGCAGCCAGAGCCTCATAGTCCTCGTCGGGGAACTTGGGCGTGTCGATATGACCGGTGAGCTCCACGACCCACTTGCGCAGGCCCTCCAGATCGCGCTCGCCCTCGTGGCTGTCCTTGGTGCAGAACTCCTGCACGCAGCGGTACACGGTGTCGTGCATGACCTCGGTGATGTGGTCGGTCAGGTCCTTGCCGTCCAGGATCTTGTTGCGCTCGGCATAGATGACCTGGCGCTGTTTGTTCATGACGTCGTCGTACTCAAGGACGCTCTTACGCATGGAGAAGTTGATGCTCTCGACCTTGTGCTGGGCGCTCTCGACAGCCTTAGAGATGATCTTGTGCTGGATGGGCATGTCGTCGCCCATGTCAGCCGTGACCATCATCTTGGAGACGCGGTCCATCTTGTCGCCACCGAACAGGCGCATCAGATCGTCCTCGAGCGACAGGTAGAACTGGGTCTCGCCCGGATCGCCCTGACGGCCGGAACGGCCGCGCAGCTGGTTGTCGATACGACGGGACTCGTGGCGCTCGGTGCCGATAACGGTCAGGCCGCCGGCGGCAAGCACGCGCTCGCGCTCGGCCTTGCAGGTCTCCTTGGCCTCGGCGTTAAACTGCTCGAGCTGCTCGGGCGTCACGTCCTCCATGGTCAGGCCCTCGTACTCAAGGCGCTCACGCACCAGCTCGTCGGGGTTGCCGCCCAGCAGGATGTCGGTACCACGACCGGCCATGTTGGTGGCGATGGTCACGGCGCCGTAGCGTCCGGCCTGGGCGACGATGTGGGCCTCGCGCTCGTGGTGCTTGGCGTTGAGGACCTCGTGCGCGATGCCGCGCTTGGTAAGGGCGGCCGACAGCTTCTCGGAGCTCTCGATGGAGACGGTGCCCACCAGGACCGGCTGACCCTTGGCGTGACGCTGCTCGACATCGTCGGCAACGGCGTTGTACTTGGCCTGAATGGTGCGGTACACCAGGTCCTCGTGGTCAACACGCTGAACGGGCTTGTTGGAGGGGATGACCTCGACGGGCAGCTTGTAGATCTCGCGGAACTCGGCGTCCTCGGTGAGTGCCGTACCGGTCATGCCGGAAAGCTTGTCGTACAGACGGAAGTAGTTCTGCAGGGTGATGGTGGCCAGCGTCTGGTTCTCCTCGCGCACGAGCACGCCCTCTTTTGCCTCGATGGCCTGATGCAGGCCCTCGGAGTAACGGCGACCTTCCATAATGCGGCCGGTGAACTCGTCGACAATCTTGACCTCGCCGTTGGTGACCACGTACTGCTTGTCACGATGGAACATGTACTGGGCCTTCAGCGCCTGCTGCAGGTGGTTGACGAGCTGGCCCGAGAGGTCGGCGTAGATGTCCTCGATACCCAGGCGGCGCTCGATCTTCTTAAGGCCGCGCTCGGTGGCGGCGATGGTGTGCTTGGCCTCGTCCATGACATAGTCGCCCGTGGGCTCAACGTCCTCGGTGGCGGTAAGCATGTCGTGGGACACGTCCTCGCCGCGCTCCAGGCCGCGCACGGCACGTGCGAAGTCCTTGTAGGTGCTGGCGGACTTGGTGCCGGCGCCCGAGATGATGAGCGGCGTTCTGGCCTCATCGATCAGGATGGAGTCGACCTCGTCGACGATGGCGTAATGGTGGCCGCGCTG
>CABTZM010000238.1 GCA_902489295.1 uncultured Collinsella sp. | reverse complement strand
CCAAGCCTCCCTGGCGCGGGAAATTGGATCCGCAGCTGCAACAAGGGACCTGCCGACGGTATTCATTCCATGGACATGGGATCCGCGCTCAACGATAAGGCCCATCTCGAGAAGGGAGGCGATGGTCGTGCGGGCAGTGCGCTCGCTCGTGCCGGACCAGTCCGCGAGAACGGCGGCTCCAAAATCGTAGCAACCCTTATCTACCGTGCAGGAGTAGATCAGGGCATACGCCACGAGCTGCGCGGGCCTAAGGCCCAAATAGCGCATGAAACCGTGTATGGCGAACGAAGGACCGTAGCCTTCGGTCTCTGTCTCGAGAATCTTCGACACTATGCGGCCTTTCTCCTTTGCAGCGCCTGGACCGCCAGGGAGAACAGCGCCTCTTCGTTAAAGACATTGCACTCCCCTGCCGCCCGCGCGGATTCGATTTCACTTATCAGGGACTCGCGTCCGTAAACGGACAGCATGAAGTTAACGAGCTCACCGGAGCGGAACTGACCACCGCCGACAGACAGGGGAACCGCGAGGTCGAAATAGGCAACAAGGGGCTGACCCGCGGCATCGGCCGCATCCAAGGCGACCGCAACCCTTCCGGCGCCTGTCTTGAAGACGGCTAGCGGAGCCTGAAGGAGCTCAGGAACCGATGCAAGCAGCGATGGCTCGATGCCGTGCCTGTGTGAGCGATTGGAGATCGTTGTCTCCCGTACGATATGCCGCACGGTGTGGCAGATAGGCAGGTTGGGAATCCCAGCCGCCAAAAGCGCCTTCGGTGTCTCGGGGAGAACGGGCACAGGCGCCTGTCGGTTATAGCCCTGGCCCCTCGCCTTTGCAATTTCGGCGAATCCAGTCCACATTCGGCATGAATTCGCGTATTCGGCTAGATCTTGATTGTTTAGACCCTCCACTGCGATGGTAGAATCAACTTGACCGACGAGGGCGCGATACCGTCCTATGTCGTCGAGATCGTGTTGACGCTGTTCACCTTTCCACATCCGTGAACTCCCTTCTTCTACGGTCTCACGTTTCGGGTGCGACTGGGGCTCTTCCTTAATTTCCCAGTCGCACTTTTTTTCTGACACCCTAAATTGAACAGTCTTCGGGAACGATGCGGGACCCATCATGCGGCCCCCTTACGGCCGTCGCGGGCCATGCGCTTTGACATGCTCTCTTGCAGGGACTGCAGAGAGGCGTACTCCTCGTACGGCATCTCATGGCTGGACTCCTTAATGAAAGGCGTCCTGCGCATATAGGTGTCGAGGTCGTCAATGTTGATGTAGATGGTCCGCGATCCACCACGGTTGAACGCGCCGTAGACGGCGGGGATCTCACCAGACTCAATGAGTTCCTGAACCGCATCGACATGGCGATGGATGTATTTGGCTGCCGCGGATTTGGAAAGCCATTTGCTACTCGCCCACGGCTCCAACCTCTCTTTGCCGCTCATTATGCAACCTCGTCCTTCTGGGGAAGACGATCATCGGTTTCACCGAGCAGGTACTGGATGGAGCACCCGAACAACTGCGACATCCTCTCGAGCTGGTCGTAGGTTGCCGACTTCGGGTCGCGTTCGATTCGCACGATAATGCTTCTGCTGACACCGAGCTTGTCGCCTAGATCGGTTTGCGAAAGGCGAAGCCTCACTCGTTCCGCCCCGATACAATTCGGCATAAAACCCTCCTTAAGTAAAACAGATTGTTGTACTAAATCAAATACTACCACAGTTTGAAGTACTATACGACAAATTGTCGTACCTAAAGTCAAGGTGCTCAAAGAAAGGAGCACCCATGGGCAACAATTTGAAAACTATTCGCTCCAATAGTGGAAAGACCCAAAAACAAGTAGCGGAAGAGCTCGGTATTTCACTTTCTGCTTACAGGACGTACGAACAAGGGACGAGGCGTCTCACGGACGAGCTTTTGCTCCAGCTCTCGATATATTTCTCTGTCTCGGTTGATTCAATTCTTGGATCTAAATTTTCGGCATCGCTATCTTCCCCCTCATTTCTTGAAGACTCCGAAATGCGTTCAATAGTTAATGCCGCGGTCTCCGAAATGAATAAAGACGACAGGCAGCAGTTCAGAAAGCTGTTGGAGAGCTATATGGCTCTCAGCTCAGCTGGAAGGAAGCAGCTTGCAGATAGCGCAGACACTATGAACCGTTCTGGAAAATACAAGAGGTTTGGAAATATTGCTAAAAGCAACACCTTAGCTAGTTCTCGCGGTAGAGCCAAGACTGCCTAAACGATCGAACGGAACCTTTACCACAAGAGTTCTTTGTCCTGATTGGAAAACAATACGAGGTAGCCACAATGCCTAAAAACAAAATTGGCCAAATTGAAAAAATAGGTG
>CABTZM010000237.1 GCA_902489295.1 uncultured Collinsella sp. | reverse complement strand
GCTTCCCGTAGAAGTTGTTTATCCACATCTTACGGGTCTTCATTGTAATACTCGCGCCGCGGACCGTTCGCAATTTTTCTCGCGTGCGATTGCATTTCTCAATCTTGAAACAAAACGCCGCCCGGTTTCCCAGGCGGCGTCGCTATGGCAAGGGTTACATGCTGCTATCGATCAGCAACCTCGTCCTCAAGCATTTCTTGAACGAGCATGCCGGTACGGACGCCCTCAAGATACCACTCGCCACGTTCGGTGAGGCAAATGCCATTTGCAAGCTGACCGCCGTCGTCGCTATAACGCGAGACGACATCAATCATGCCTTCGGAATCCAAGCGATCGATTGCGGCGCGGGCACGATACGGCGAAACCCCCACGCGCTCGGCAAGCGTTTTGCGCGAGAAACCATACGGCCCGCCATTGTCTTCGGTTTGCTGGTCGATTTCCATCAACACCAGCACCTCAACACGCTTCATATCGTTGACACTCGCACGACCCTTGCCCGCCATAGCAGCCTCCTCAAACCGAGCACGAGCATCTAACGCGCCGTGCGCGACCGACACACCTCACGATGGCAGGTAATATCCATCATGCGGCATCCCGCTAAGGATGAAACAGTTACGGTTATTGTATACCGCTCAAATTGTTTCTAGGCAGGTAAGCGGCTATTTTTCGCCGAAATAGGCGCTTTATTGATCAAAAAGCCGTACCGGGCGCCAACCCGATACGGCCAAAATGCAATGCAATTACCGCGGTGCTTCAAACTTAGCGGTGGAAGAAACCGCGGCGCTCAAACTTGGGCTCGCAGCACACGTTGATACCCAGTTTGCGCAGTACCGTCTCGTCCGTCGGCGAGATAATCACGCTAAAGAAGGCATCGCAACCGCGCAGCTGCTCCAGGCCCGAAAGGACGCGAGCGGCCGTCTCACTCGTGGCCGAGGTGATCGACAGCGCCATAAGCGTCTCGTCGGTGTGGAGGCGAGGGTTTTTGCTGCCCAGGAAATGCGTCTTGAGCTTGCTGATGGGCTCGATCGCCTCATCGCTAATGACCTCGAGCTCAAGGTCGACGCCCGAGACATGCTTGAGGGCGTTCATAATGAGCGAACTTGCGGCGCCCAGGCGCGTGGAGGTCTTACCGGTCACCACGGAGCCATCGGGCATGACCATGGCACCCACGGGACCACCCGTCAGCTGCTCCCTGGTGAGGGCCGCCGAGCGCGCCGGTGAGTAGTTCTTATCGATGCCGGCTTTCTTCATAATAATCTTGAGACGGTCGACTTGCTCATCGCCCATGCCGGTACGGCGCACATTTTCGACCGCGGTAAAGTAGCGGCGGACGATCTCCATCTTGGAAGCGTCGCGGCAGGCATCGTCATCGGTGATGGCAAAGCCGACCATATTGACGCCCATGTCCGTAGGACTCTGATAGGGGCTCTTGCCCAGGATCTTTTCCATCAGAGCACGGACCACCGGGAAGGCCTCGACGTCGCGGTTGTAGTTGACCGTGGTCTTGTTGTAGGCCTCCAAGTGGAAGGAGTCGATGATATTGGCATCGTCGAGATCGGCCGTTGCTGCCTCATAGGCGATGTTGACCGGATGCGTGAGGGGCAGATTCCAGACCGGGAAAGTCTCGAACTTGGCGTAGCCGGCGGCGGTGCCGTGCTTGTGCTCGTGATAGAGCTGCGAGAGGCAAGTGGCGAGCTTGCCTGAGCCGGGGCCGGGAGCGGTGACCACGACGAGCGGACGAGTGGTCTCGACAAACTCATTCTTGCCATAGCCGTCGTCGGACACGATCAGGTCGACGTCGTGCGGATACCCCTCGATGGGATAGTGCAGCTTGGCGGGGATACCGAGCGCGTTCAGGCGGTTGCGGAATACATCGGCAGCGGGCTGGCCGGCGTACTGGGTGATGACCACAGCCGCGACGGCAAAGCCGTTGCCGCGGAACAGGTCAACCAGGCGCAGCACATCCTCGTCATAGGTAATGCCAAGGTCACCACGAGCCTTGTTTTTCTCGATGTGGTTCGCGTTGATCGCGATGATAACCTCGACATCGTCGGCGATGCTCTTGAGCATGCGGAACTTGCTGTCCGGTTCAAAACCCGGCAGCACGCGGCTCGCATGATAGTCATCGAACAGCTTACCGCCAAACTCCAAATAGAGCTTGCCGCCAAACTGCGAGATGCGCTCCTTAATGTGAGCAGCCTGCAGCTCGATATACTTCGCGTTGTCGAAACCCTGGCGCATATATGGCTCCCGTCCCGTTTCCATTTAATGTTCTAGGCGATTATAACGGAGCCCGCCCTCCCCGATACCCAGACCATCAACAGGCACCAACCAAACATCCGTCAAACCTCTTGTCGGACATATTTGGTGCAAACTAACCTGACCCCATTGCACCGCCCCATAACACCAACAATGGCAGCGCCGCAGGTGGAGCAAAAGTCAGCGAAAGCCCGCCAGAGCGAGCAAGGTG
>CABTZM010000236.1 GCA_902489295.1 uncultured Collinsella sp. | reverse complement strand
CCACTTCGGCACCCGGCCAGCGACGGCGGACGGAATCGAGCGCCAGCGCCAGATCGGTATAGTCCTTGTACGGGTCGTGGCGCTCAACTTCAAAGTCCTCAGCGGCATCAACAAGAGCGCGGCCGGCTTCGCTAACCGTATCGGCATCACCGACATAAACGTCGCAGCTCAAGCCGGCACCCAGAAGGGCGTCGAGCCCGCGGTCCACGGCGACAACGTGATCGCACTCCCCTGCTAAGCGGCGCAACAACTCAGCGCTCGCAACTACCGGCGAGCCGCAGACTACTAGTACTTTGCAAGCCACGGCCCCCGCCTTACCTTCATACGCAAGAACGCGATCCAAATCCAGCTCCTCGTAGCTGTCGATAAAGATATCGCAGTTAGCACGCACGTCATCGCGCTTCATGCGGCCGTGCGGGTCATAAATACCCACACGCTTAAAGCCGGCGACCCCAGAGCTCTTAAGGCCAAAGACGGCGTCCTCAAACACCCATGCGCGCTCAAACTTGCACCCATGGCGCTCCTCCAGGCGACACAGCGCCAGCTCGTATACATCGGGGAACTGCTTGGAGCGTCCTGCCTCGCCCGTCGTGGTAACAAACTCCATATAGCAATCGAGGCCCGCACCCGCAAGCGCAGACTTAACCAGCGCGGCCGGCGTGGACGTAGCCACGCACATGGCAATGCCCGCCGCCTTCGCCTGCTCCAAAAATGCCAGGAGACCCTCGCGCGGCGGCACCTTGGAGTACCCATCAATCAAAATCTCCCCCAGCTCGCGATACAGCTCCTCGCCATTCGCGCCAATGCCCCACGTGTCGTGGTAGGCCTGGCATTCGTCCTCCAGCGACAGGTGCTCAAATTGGGCAAAGTCATCGACCGTCACGTCTACCCCATGACGGTGCAATAACTCTGGCTGGGCATAGGCCCAAACGGGGGTGCTATTAACCAGCGTGCCGTCGCAATCGAAAATAAAAGCAACGTTGGGGGCGGCGGTCTGGGACATAAACGAACCTTTCGATGTCAAATGGTAAACATCCTGCTAAAAACGTTTTACCAAACGTCAAACTAATAAACTTGAAACCTTATTTGGTAAAGCTGTCAAGAGTTTTACCATCGCAAATCTGCCAGTGGTATAAACATGGCGCTCACCGATTAAAAGCCGCCGCAAAACCACTTTCCTCCATAAAAGTAATGTACAGGTGTTATGGTAGTTTCTGCCGAAAGTTCCACCGAGCACGCGAGGTGGAACGAATCATAGAACTATCGCCGTCCCTTCGATTCGTGCAGCCCTGGACCTTTCGCATTTAGTCACCAAGGCAACACGCTGCCGCGTCATGATGGGATCAAACGTGAGCGATACAAAGCTAAAGCCAGTAACCAAAAAGCCCGCTACCCGCAAGGCCGCTCCGCACGCACCGGAGCTCTCTAAGGACGATGTCTATCTGTTTGGCATTGGCATGTGGGAGCGCAGCTGGGAAAAGATGGGTGCGCACCCCGACACGCAAAACCGTACGCGCGGCTGGCGTTTTTGCGTTTGGGCGCCCGATGTTAAGAGCGTTCACGTCATTGGCGAATTTAACGACTGGGACGAGGAAGCCAACCCGCTGGTACCCGTGCATACGAGCGCTATTTGGGAAGGCTTTATTCCTGGCGCCGAGCAGGGCCAGCTCTATAAATATCTCATTGAGACCAACGAGGGCGAAAAGCTTTACAAGGCCGATCCGTACGCCTTTAAGGCCGAGTGCCCTCCGGGTACGGCAAGCGTGCTGTGGAGCTTGGACGGCTACAAGTGGAACGATGCCGCGTGGCTCAAGCGCCGCGCCGGTCACAATCACATGTCGCAGCCCCTCAACATCTACGAGGTGCATATTGGCTCGTGGAAGCGCCACGGCGACGCACCCCAGGGCGATCCGGACGAGTACGGCAACTACCCCGGCCCCATGGATCCCTTCCCCGCGCAGCGTGGCGAGTTCTACACCTACGACGACCTGTCGGTGGAGCTCGTGGACTACGTGCGCGATATGGGCTACACACATATCGAGGTCATGCCGCTCATGGAGCATCCCTTCGATGGTTCCTGGGGCTACCAGACGACCGGCTACTATGCCGCCACGTCGCGCTACGGCAACCCGCAGCAGCTCATGCACTTTATCGATGCGTGCCACGAGGCGGGCATCGGCGTGATCATGGACTGGGTGCCCGGCGGTTTTTGCGCCGACTCCCACGGCCTTGCCACCTTTAACGGCCACATGCTGTTTGAGCACGAGATTCACCCCAACTGGGGCACGCACAAGTTCGACTTCGCCCGCGGCGAGGTCCGCTCCTTCCTGGTCTCCAACGTGCTGTACTGGCTCGAGAACTTCCCCGTGGACGGCATTCGCATGGACGGCGTGTCCAACATGCTGTACCTCCAATTTTGCATCGATGATCCGGGCCAAAAGAAGGTCAACACATACGGGACCGAGGAGGAACTG
>CABTZM010000235.1 GCA_902489295.1 uncultured Collinsella sp. | reverse complement strand
GGGTTGTTGGTTGGTGTGGTATTGCAGCCCCCCCCCCCACACCCACAAACCCACCCCCCCCCCCCCCCCCCCGCCCCCGCCGGCAAATAGCGGACACTCCGCATGCAATCTATGCAAACAAACAAGTGCGCTTAGCTATATTCGGTAAGATCAAGCACACTGCCCTTCACGATAAGCGCCGGCTCCAGAACGACCTCTTCGGCACGCTTACCGCCCCTACCGGCAAGACGCTTGGACATGCAGGCAAAAGCATGCTCCGCAAGGACACCAGGATCCTGCTCAATCGCGGTCAGCGCCGGCTCAAAGAGAACGTCGGCCGCCGAGTTGTCATAGCTCACCACCGAGATATCGCCCGGGATGCTCTTCCCCATCTCGTGCAAGCGCTTGAGCAGACCGAGGGCGATGTTATCCGAACTTGCGAACACAGCGGTGGCATCAGTTGCGAGCACCGCCTCCGAGGCCTCATAGGCACTCGGAATGTAGTACTCGCTCTCAAACTCCAAACGTGCGTCGATAGGCAGGCCAACCTCGCGCAGCGCGCGCTCATAGCCGGCAAGTCGCTTACGCCCCGTATTGGAACGGCGCGCGTTAACCAAGCAGGCAATGCGACGGTGGCCCTGCTCGATCAGATAGCGAGTGGCCATGTAGCCACCCATCTCGTGGTCGAACATCACCTTGTCGCACTCGAGCCCCTCAATGGCACGGTCGACCATCACGGCAGGGATAGGCAGATGGCTGACTTCTTCGCGCAGGGCGCGGTCGTCGGAGAACTCGTCGCCTACGACCAGGAAGACGCCATCAACGCCGCGCGTCACCAGCTGGCGCAGCAGCTCCAGATCGTCATCGGCGCTTCCGCCCGAGCTGGTAATGAAGAGCGCATAGCCGTCCTCGCGGCAGCGCTTTTCCAGGCTACCGGCGAGCGAGGCAAAAAAGCGGCTCTCGATGTTAGGGACGATAAGGCCCAGGGTGCGCGACTCGCGCATGACCAGGCTGCGCGCGATCTGGTTGGGAACATAGTGGTTGCGCGCCGCGACCTCTTTGATGAGCTTGCGGTTTTCTTCCGAGATGCGACAGGGCCGATTATTGAGCACAAGCGAGACCGACGAGGGGGAAAGCCCCACCTCCTGGGCGATCTGCTTGAGGGTGACTTTGTTGGCCATCTCGCTCCTTCCGGGTTTACGCGCAATCTCTTGAAAGTATAGTGACCACCCCTCTACCTCGGTGATAAACACTTTACCAATCCGGTAGACGGCTGTTTTATCGCCGCCAGCGCACCAAATCCGTCCGGGTGGGGTATATTGCAATCGATTGATGACAACGACCACCAAAAGGCGGATATTCGTATGCACGAGAACGACTTTTTTAACGAGGACCTGCTGTGCGCGCTTGCTGGCGTTGCCGGCGAGGACAACGTACTGATGAGCGAGCCCATGCGCGAGCACACCACGTTTAAGATCGGCGGCCCGGCCGACGTCTTTGTCACGCCCGATACCGAGCAGGGCCTCGTCGCCACGCTCGATACCTGCTATCGCTGCGATCTGCCCCTCACCATCGTGGGCAACGGCTCCGACCTGCTCGTCGGCGACAAGGGCATCCGTGGCGTCGTCGTGGCGCTGGGCGAGGGACTCTCCGACATTACGGTCGACGGCACGCACGTCACGGCGGCAGCCGGCGCCTTGCTTTCCGATGTCGCCGCTGCGGCAGCCGAGGCCGGCCTCACCGGCATGGAGCCCATCTCGGGCATCCCCGGATCGGTCGGCGGCGCCTGCTACATGAACGCCGGTGCCTACGGTGCCTGCATGGCCGATGTGCTGGAGTCCGTGCGCGTCTACAAACCCGCTCGCCAGCTCGACGACGGCACCCGCGGCAGCGGCAACATCATCGAGTTCGATGTCGACGAGCTCAACCTGGGCTATCGCAAGAGCCGCATTGCCGACGACGGTTTCATCGTTCTTTCTGCCACCTTCAACCTCGCACCGGGCAACGCCGCGATGATCAAGGCCGACATGGACGACTACCGCCAGCGCCGCGAGGACAAGCAGCCGCTCGACATGCCGAGTGCCGGCTCCACTTTCAAGCGCCCCGAGGGTTACTTTGCCGGCAAACTCATCATGGATGCCGGCCTGCGAGGACACGCCGTTGGCGGCGCGCAGGTGAGCGAGAAGCACTGCGGCTTCATCGTCAACGCCGACCACGCCACCGCCGCCGATGTCGACGAACTCATCCGCCACATCCAGGCAACCGTCAAAGACCAATTCAACGTAGACCTAGAACCCGAAGTCCACCGAGTAGGCGAATTTTTATAAAAAGAAGGCCCCGAAAGGGGCCTTCACTTTCTTTAATTCAGACAACCAGTCCGGTGTGCCGCGCCCCGAACCCAAGAGGGCCGCGTGCCCCCCCCCAAAATAATTTATTTATCGCGGGGTCCCCCCCCAAAAAAAAACAACCAAATTGGGCTTCATCTTTCCCCCGGCT
>CABTZM010000234.1 GCA_902489295.1 uncultured Collinsella sp. | reverse complement strand
CGGCCCGGCGATGTTCTGGGGGTTGCCGGGGTGGGTCGGTTGGCCGAGCCGGGTGGGGGGGCCGCGGGGGTCCTCGCGCCGGCGGGGGGGGACGAAGTGGGAGCCGATGAAGCCGCAGCCGCCGGTGACGACGATGCGCTCGGGCTCGAAGATATCAGACATATCTCCCCCATCTCAAAGTGGATGAATGAAAACAGAGTTAACAGCCCAATTCTAACGAATGAGCTAACGAATGTTGCGACATGCTATAAGCGCCATAACCTTATCAGCGTTTTTGGCCACCTTATACGCATCGGCGAGCTCACCCTTGCGATACGCGAAAGGCGTTCCGGCGCTCTGCGTTCGCAACACATCAATGAAATACTGTTCCCAGCTTTCATGCTCTTCGGAATCAACATGAGCACTCGGATCGGCAAGGACCTCGCGAACGACATCGGACTTTATGAGCCCAGATTCGAGCAGAAGCCATTCGAACGATTCCGGCAAGCACACCGCCATAGTGTCCCTATGGATATGCTGAAGCGTAAGCACCCTGTCCGCATACGGACCAAAGGCGGCGCCATCGGCGATGACAAAGACACGATCGCCTTTATGCCGATCGAGCCATTCAAGCACCTTTGAGTTCGTGCCCGCGGAGAGAACCGAAACATCGCTCTCTTTGAATCGGGCATCAAAAAACTGAAATCCCGCTTTGGAGCCCTCAGTAACGAGCAGGTCAAAATCGCGCTTTGGCTTGGCACGAAGCTGCTCATAATACCTGTGCGCATCATCATGCTTGTATAGCGGCACAAGCGTATGGTATTTACCGCTCGTCTTGATGCGGTAAATCTCGTCAACGCTATAAGGGAGGTTGGCAAGCACCTCGCGCGCGAACAGCACAAAATAGTTGCCGGAATGCTTGACGGCGCGCGCGAACTCATCGGATCGAATGGCCTGAAGGCCCTCATCGACAAACACGATTGAATTCTTCATGCCAGCAAGCTGGTTTTCCCAATCCATATCAACAAGCGCAACGCAGGGGTGATCGCACTGGATAGTCACGCCCGATTTCGCACCTTCGCGCATATGGTCGGAAACCATCTCAAACAGCGTTGTTTTGCCCGTTCCGCTATCGCCCCTGACCACAGTGATGTTACGTCGAATGGTGAATCGGAAGCTAACGCCTCGACGTCGAGAGACCCTGACGTTATAAGAACCAACCATAATGCCCCTTATAAATAGGGAATCGACTCGCAGATCAACTCGCTCATGTTGTGGGCGATGACACCGCTTTTGAGAACCTTGATCTTGAAATCATCGGGTCCGAAATCCATGACATGATGCAAGTTAATTACCAGCTTGCGCTTTTCGGCAAGCTGGAGAATCCACTTCGCGCAATTATCCCCACAGGTCGATGCGTTGAAAACCTGCTTCTTATCGTGCTTGATAAGAAGCAGGGTCTTCACGCCGCCCGAAAGCATAACGGGGGAAATGGGCCCCAAGACGGGGCTCTCAATCAAATTCGCGGAGACAACGGTCGACTTATCAACGTCCAGGATTATCTCCCGCGACATGGAATCTGTAATCCAGGCATCTTGATAGACATTCCTGAAATACAGGGCGGTGTTGTAAATCGCATCCGGCATATCGCCGAAGTAGACGTTGAGCATGTAAACCTAGCCCGTTTCCAAATGCTAGTAATCGAGGTTCCGGTTGACGAACTCGCCGGCGGCGACGCGCTTGAGGTGCTTCCCGTACTCGGACTTGCCGTAGCGCTCGGCGCAGGAGAGCAGCGTCTCTCGGTCGATCCAGCCGTTCTCGTAGGCGATCTCCTCCAGCACGGACACGGGCATGTCCTGGGAGCGCTCCACGGCGCGGACGAACTCGCCCGCCTCGTGGAGGGACTCCATGGTGCCGGTGTCCAGCCACGCGTAGCCGCGCCCGAGCGTCACGACGGACAGGAGGCCGTCCTCCAGGTACATGCGGTTGAGGTCGGTGATCTCGAGCTCGCCGCGGGCGGAGGGGACGACCTCCTTGGCGCGCCCGCACACGTCGCCCGGGTAGAAGTACAGGCCGGTGACGGCGTAGCTCGACTTCGGGCTCTCGGGCTTCTCCTCGATGGAGACGGCGTTGAAGTCGGAGTCGAACTCCACGACGCCGAAGCGCTCGGGGTCGTCGACGTGGTAGCCGAACACGGTGGCGAGCCCCTTCGTCTCGGCGTTCTCAACGGCGCGGCGGAGGTGCCGGCCCAGGCCGTTGCCGTAGAAGATGTTGTCGCCGAGGACGAGCGCGCAGGGCTCGCCTCCGGCGAACTCCTCGCCGATGACGAAGGCCTGCGCGAGGCCGTCGGGGCTGGGCTGGACGGCGTAGGACAGGTTCACGCCGTAGTCCGACCCGTCGCGCAGCAGGCGCTCGAAGTTCGGAAGGTCGGAGGGGGTCGAGATGATCAGGATGTCGCGGATGCCGGCCATCATGAGGACGGACAGCGGGTAGTAGATCATCGG
>CABTZM010000233.1 GCA_902489295.1 uncultured Collinsella sp. | reverse complement strand
GGGTCCGCTGCTCGTGGCACTGCTCTCGGTGCGTAGCGCGGTGTTTGGTGACGACCTTAAGGACGCCACGCTGGAGGCGCTGCGCATTAACGACGACATGCATCGCAGCATGCTGGTGCAGGGGCGCGAGGGCGATGATGGCGTTGTGCCGCTCGAGGAAGCACTGATCGTCAACGAACCGGGCGACCGCCGCCGTCTGATGCTCTCCATGCTTACCGAGGATCCGGATGCGTACCTGGCACAGTTGCAGGCAGCAAAACTCAACGACGATGTTGAGGTCGCGCACTATGCCGCGACGGCGGTGGCGCAGATCTCCAAAGAGTCCGACCTTAAGCTGCAGCAGTTGGAGCGCGCGTTTAAGACCGATCCCAGCTCGCATAACCTGGATGCGTATTGCGACTTTTTGAGCGCCTATCTGGACTCGGGTTTGGCAGAGGGCCGCGTGGCACAGATTCAGCGTCAGCAGTATGCACGCTTGCTCGCGCGTCGTTGCGAACGTGAGGATGGGCCGGCGTTGCGCATTCGCTATGCTACGGCGCTGGCCGATGCCGGCGAGATTGATAAAGCAGAGGACGTCGCTAGCCAGTTTGTGATCGATGCGTCAGACGATCAGGACGTTTGGATGCTCTGCCTGCGCTTGGCTGTGATTCGTCGCGATGGGCAGGCGGTACGGCGTGTAATCGACGCGATTGACGAGCAGCATGTGTATTTGAATGCCGAAAATCGTGAGAGGCTGGCATTTTGGCGTGAAGGAGAGGAGGCCCGATGAGCGTGGTGCAACATATCCGCGAGCGTGCGGGCCATTTTCGCTGGATGGGGCTGCTCGTGGTATGGGCGGTCTTTATTGCCATGGCCGCCGTGCTGTTGATCGAGCGTGCCGGCGTGCAGTACAGCGCCGGGCAGCATAAGCTGGGCATGCTCGCTGCCAACGACGCAGTTCCGGCAAACTCGGCGGTGTTTGGCCAAAAGCCCACGTGCTTGGTTATTACCGACTCGGGCCAGGACGGTGTCGAGGACGTCAAAGAGCAGTTTGACCAGATTCTGCTCGACATGAAAATTGCCCACCAAGATGTGGATATTGCCACCGATGGTGTTGATGCGATTCCTTCCCTCACATCTTTCGACCGCGTGATTTTACTGATGCCTTCGATCGATGGACTCGGTACGCACCTCTCCGACATCATGAGCTGGGTGAGCTCCGGCGGTTCGCTGATGCTCGCCATGACGCCGGATAATTCGAGCTATCTGCAGGCGATCGGTCCCAAGCTGGGCATCGATTCTGCCGGCTATGAATATACGACGGCAGAGAGCATCGTGCCGAGCGAGGACTTCATGATCGGCGGTGGCCAGCGTTATGAGTTATCGGATCCCTTCGATTCGTCGCTCTCGGTTTCGCTGCGTGAGACGGCCCACGTGTGGGCTAAAACCGGCGACACGGGTACTCCGCTTATTTGGTCGAGCGATTGCGGCAGCGGCCGTACCGTGGTGTGCAATATCGGTATCTACAACAAGGTCATGCGCGGTTTCTATGCCGCGGCCGTGAGCCTGTTGGGCGATGCCACGGCCTATCCGGTCATCAATAGCGCGGTGTTTTACCTGGACGATTTCCCGAGCCCCGTTCCCTCGGGCGACGGCACGTACATCAAACGCGACTACGGCCTTTCTATCGCCGATTTTTATGCCAAGGTGTGGTGGCCCGACCTGCAAAAACTTGCGCAGCAATACGACATTCGTTATACCGGCGTGATGATCGAAAACTACGAGGACGTGGTCAACCAAACCGAGCCCGCGCGCCAGGCCGATACCACGCAGTTCCGCTACTTTGGCGGCATGCTGCTGCAGATGGGCGGAGAGCTGGGCTTTCATGGCTACAACCATCAGCCGCTGGCACTCTGGGACACCGACTACGGCACGCTGTACGACTATAAGACGTGGAAGAACAAGGAAACGCTCGTCGCATCGCTCAACGAGCTTATCGCCTTTCAGGACGAGGTACTGCCCAATGCGCACGGCTCGGTCTACGTGCCGCCGTCGAATATCCTTTCGGCCCGCGCTCGCAAGATTATTGGCGAGGATGTGCCGCGCATTAAGACCATTGCCGGCACGTACTTTGAGGACGGAACCGACCTGCCCTACGTGCAGGAATTTGGCGTGGCGAGCGATGGCATCGTGGAGCAGCCGCGCATCGTTTCGGGCGGCATGGTCGATGACACCTATATGCGTCTGGCCGCGGTGTCCGAGCTCAACATGCACTACGTGAGTACTCACTTTATGCATCCCGATGACCTGCTGGATCCCGATCGCGGCGCCAAGGAGGGCTGGGAAGTCTATAAGGGCGGCCTGACCGACTATCTGGAGTGGCTTACCAAGTCTGCGCCCGACCTGCGCCACCAGACGGGTTCGGAGTGCTCGGGTGCCATCCAGCGTTTTTCGTCCGTGACGGTGAGCGTGGATACGAGCGATGATGCCTGGACGCTCAACCTGAGCAACTTCCACGATGAG
>CABTZM010000232.1 GCA_902489295.1 uncultured Collinsella sp. | reverse complement strand
CCGTCGCTGCGCGGCCCCCAGAGCTACAATCTGTCATTCAAAAGGCAGGGCATGACCAAAAGGTCAATGCCCTGCCTTTTTCATGCCACCTTGTACGCTCTGGGGGCCGCTCGCTTGCGTATGCTCAACCTGTTGCGTTCCATTGATCCCTTGCCAATAAAGGACAGGTTTATTTTGGTAGGTTTTTCCTGCTTGAATTTGAAACAATTCGTCCGGCCAGAGCGTATCTATGGTGAGGGCCTCATCGATAATCATTAACGTCACCGGGAGGTGATTATGGAAGAACAAGCTTTTAGACAGGCGGTCGAAGATCACAGGGATGTCGTGTTTCGAATCGCATTGACGTATCTGCGCGATCGTGCCGATGCCGACGATGTCGCTCAAGACGTCTTTCTGAAGTTACTCAAAAGCGATGCGCAATTTGAAAGCTGGGAACATCTTCGTCGATGGCTTATCCGGGTCACGATCAATGAATGCAAATCTCTCTTTCGAAAGCCATGGAGGCGTGTGGAGGATATTGAGAACCTGGCCGATTCGCTTTCGACGGCGCAGGAGGAGACCAAGGCGGTCCTGTCAGACGTTATGCGACTTCCGGAACGATTCCGTGTTCCCATCATGCTCTATTACTATCTGGGCTTTTCGACCTCAGAGATTGCCGAGTTATTGCATGTGCCAGCCGCGACTGTTCGAACGCGTTTGGCTCGCGGCAGATCGAAGCTCAAGTTCATCCTAGAGGAGGGCGACCGTGAAATCCAATCAAATCAAGCAGGCCTTCGAGTCCGTCCAAGCCGATAGCGATCTTGCTGACCGTGTTCTTTATGCCGCTGCTGGTGAGCCGCTTCGCCGAAAGGGTCACGCGAAGCCTCTGTATGTTGCCGTGATCGGATGCCTTGCCGGAGTGCTGGCGACCGGAGGGGTCGCCTACGCCGTCGTCAATTCCAGCTATTTTGCCTCTGCCTGGGGAAACCACGGCAACGGGGATTCCATTACCTGGACCAACGGCGGCTCATCGGGAACTAAATATACCTACACCAGAGAGTTTGGCGATGGCATCGCGCCCCAAAGCCTGGAAGGCGCAGTCCAGGAGGTTAATCTGTCCGTCGAGGGCAACGGCTATACGCTTGATATCCATGAGATGGCAATCGACCAAAACGGCTGCGGAGCCGTGACGTTTACGTTGTCCAATCCAAATGGAGTTAACTACTACAAGCCAGCAGCAGAGATTGGCGAACTTGTTCTCTATGGTGAAGAAGAGCAGGGCATCGGCACGCCCGATATGAAGTTCGGCGAGGAATGGCCTGACACACGCAGCACAATTGATAAGGACACATCAAGCGATACTGTCATTAATGGCACGATGTACTTTGCCGCTATGGATCGCGAGCGAGATTTGCAACATGCTGTCACCTGGAATATCCATTGGACCGAGGGTGAAGGTGAGAGTGCGAGGCGGTTTGAGGCGTCGACACCCGAGTTCAATATTGGAGCGTACGTCGATACAAAGGAACTCCGCTCCGGTGACTCGCCTCTTGAGATTAGCCCGTTTTCCATCCAGACGCACATCGATGATTTGGGCTATGAAGCAGTTGATAATAAGCTGACCGTCAGCTACAAGGATGGATCGGAGCAGATTATCGAAGATGACGACGCAGGGGTGTTCAACTTATATTTTTCTTATGGGCGCAATAGCGGAGAGAACATCTGGGTGCCAACGAAGTTGATTGATGTCGATCAAGTGGTTTCAGTAACGCTTGAAGGTGCACGCTACACTTCAACAGGGGGCGCCGAAACGTCGGAACCCTTTACCCTCGTCTATTCGTAACGTTTGGGGCCGCTTCCTGCTAGGGAAGCGGCCTTCTTTGCGGTAAATGGGCGGTTAAACCGAGCGATATTCGTCTGAATTTCGGAAGTATGCGGCAAAATCTCGATGGGCCGACCACACCCGATATGTCCAAGCGCTCTACCTGCGGGTTTGTTATCGCAAAACCCCTGTGTGCTCGGCAAGTCCAAAATTTGCCGCATACTTCCGAAAACACCGCCGATCTTCATGCGACAGGTGAGAGCAGATCACCGCCGAAACGTGACGTTTTCCAAGATAAAACCGACCAAAATAAACCTGTCCCTTTTTTGCAGGGAACGTTGCCCCGACGAGCACGTCGGATTCCCGGGCCGGGAGACACAGGGGTTAAGTTTGTCGCGAGTTACGCACGAGCCGGAGAGCACTTAATGTGCTCTCCGTGCGAGCCAGGACTGTAGAGCAGCAAACTTAACCCCTGTGTCTCCCGGTCCGGGAATCCGCCCCCGCGCACAGGAGGGGATTCCTTTTGTGTAGGCTTTGCGGAAATGTGCTTATTTTAGGATACGCCCGGCGGCGTGGTCTGTTGACGGCACAGCTAACGCCACGTATCCTATCGAACTGCGTGTTTCGTAGGGGGATGCTGACCCCTCGATTCAAGCCGTTGCACTTTACAGAAAGCTGGAATCATTCGAGAAGGAGTACGCTTTGCCTACTAT
>CABTZM010000231.1 GCA_902489295.1 uncultured Collinsella sp. | reverse complement strand
GACAGGCACCTTTGTGGTGGCTTTGACTGCGATGGTTCAGCCGCGGTCCCAAAACGTCTCAATCTGTAACAGTTAGAACCCATTTTCAGGTCTACCTGTTACAGATCGAGACATTCGAATCTTCCATCAAGGGAAAATCTAAATCTGTAACAATAACTCGGCAAAATCAGCCCCAGATGTTACAGATCGAGACAAAGGGTCCGCTTGATTCAGAAGAATCTCAATCTGTAACATCTGGCCCGGTTTTAACGGTCTAAATGTTACAGATTGAGACAAATCGTCAGAAAACAAAAGCGGCAGCGCCCGTGTGTGGACGTTGCCGCTTTTCTGTTGAACCGCCACAATGGGGACAGGCACCTTTGTGGTGGTTTTGGCTCTGTCCTGCCCCCTATCGCTAGACCGTGATGACGTTGTCCATCGCCTGGTACTTGGCGGGCACCTCGCCCGCGGTGATGATCGTTGCATCGCGGAAATCCGCGAACTTGACGGGCGCCACCATGCCAAATTTGCTAGCGTCCGAGATTACGAAGCGTTTGGCGGTATGACGCATCGAGATACGCTTGACCTGTGCTTCCTCGATATCGGGCGTCGTGAAGCCCTGATCGGCTGCGATGCCGTTGGAGCCCCAAAAGCCGCAGTTAAAGTTATAGCGGTCCAGGGTTGCCAGAGCATCGGGGCCAACAAGCGCCTCCGTCTCGGGCTTGAGCTCGCCACCCAGCACCACGGTGCGCATACCGCGCAAGGCGAGATGCTGAGCATGGAGCACCGAATCGGTCACGTAGGTGACGCCATCGAGGTGTGGAAGATGCTCAATGAGCCTGAGCGTCGTGGAACCCGAATCGATATACACGAAGCTATCGGGCTCCACGAGGGCCGCGGCTCGGGCGCAGATGCGTTCCTTGTCGTCGTTGTGAAGGTCCCTGCGCTCACTGATCGTCAGGTCGCGCGTTACGTGCGCGCGCTCAAGGCTCGTCGCGCCTCCATGCACTTTGGCAATGCGGTGCGCGCGGTCGAGCGTCTGCAAATCGCGACGAATGGTGGACGGCGTCACGCCCAGGGCCTCGGCAAGCTCCGGCACGGTAACCGAGCCAGCCTGCTGCACCATCGACACAATCGCGTTGAGCCTATCTTCCGCAAGCATCGCTTACTCCTCCTCGGGATACACGACTCCCCAATCGGCGCGGAGCTTGGTCATAAGCTCCATAACATCAGAAGCATAGCCCAGAAGCTCGCGCTTCGAATCGTCACCGGCAACGGCCTTCTCCAGATCGGCCATCTCGTAGCACAGGGCGTAGGCCTCGGTACCAGCGTGGACCTCCTCGCGGTGACCGTCTGCCGTCCACACGATGGTGGCATGGTCGGCGCGCGGATACTCGTTGACCTCGATATAGCACTTATCAAAGCTGATAACCGAACGCTTGGGCTGCTTGGAGTGGAGCGTAAGGCTCACGACGCCCAGCTGCTGTTCGGCGTTACGGCAGACGATGCCGCCCGCGACGTCGACGCCGGTCTCGCAGGTGTTGCCCAGAGACACGACCTCGGTGGGCTGACTGGCCATAAACAGGCGCATGACGGAGAGCGCATACACGCCAATATCGAGCATGGCACCGCCGGCAAGATTACGGTTGTAGAAACGGTTGGTCAGATCGCCGTACTCCTTATAGCTGCCAAAGTTGAGCTGGGCGAGGTTCATACGGCCAAACTCGCCGGCGTCCATACGACGGCGGAGCTCCTGATACAGCGGCATGTGGAACACCGTGGTGGCATCCATAAGAACCACGTTGTGCTCGTTGGCGATGGCACGGGCCTCGTCGAGCTCGGCGGTGTTGAGGGTAATGGCTTTCTCGCAGAGCACGTGCTTGCCGGCGGCCAGCGCGGCACGCAAATAGGTGATATGCGTGTTGTGCGGCGTGGTGATATAGACGGCGTCGATGTCCGGATCGGCATAGAGGTCCTCGACCCTGTCGTACACCTTCTCGACGCCATACTGCTTGGCAAAAACCTGGGCCTTGGAAAGGGTACGGTTGGCAACGCCGGCGAGCTTACGGCCGGCAAGGGCAAGCGACTGAGCCATCTGGTTGGCGATAACACCGCAGCCGATCACAGCCCAGCGGAGCTCGGGAGCCGTAAAGATGTAGCTAGGGAATGGCTTGTCCTGAATCGAAGCAAACGCTGCCTTTGCAGCTGCAGCGGCATCGAGCGGAGCCTGTTTGGAATCTGCCATCATGTGCCTCCTGTGTCATGGAACGTCTTGCATTTCTGACAGCTCTATAATCGCACAAATACGCGTGTATATGCGTACTTTTGCGCGTATTACCGACAAACGGTCATTATTCGACCGTAAACGGCGCATATTCACGCATATTCACGCAATCCTGCGCACTCAAATACGCACAAACGCGCATCATATGATCTTCCGAAGTTGCGGTGAAATAGGGACTGTTTAGCTTCCCAGAGCCCCCAATCAGTCCCTATTCCACCGCAACTTGGTTGAAGACTGTCCCAAACGACTAGTCGTTTAAGAACGTCCCCAACG
>CABTZM010000230.1 GCA_902489295.1 uncultured Collinsella sp. | reverse complement strand
CCGCCATTGCCGACAGCCACGAGATTGCCAATGTTGCCGGTCTCGACGGCCTGCGCTTTATGATCGAGGATGGTCGTCGTGCGCCCATCTCCATCAAGTACATGATGCCTTCGTGCGTGCCCGCACTGCCCGACGAGCAAGCGGGCGCTGTGATTACCGCCGCTGACATGCAGGCGTTTTTTGCCGAGCATCCGGGCGATGTCTTTGGTCTGGGCGAAATGATGAACCTGCCGGGCGTCTTTATGGCCGACCCCGAGACCTGTGCCCGCATCGATGCTGCCAACCAGACGCCGTCCAAGCAGGTTGACGGCCACGCGCCGCTCGTTGCCGGTATGGACCTCAACGCCTATGCCGCAGCGGGCATTATCGCCGACCACGAGTCGACGATTCCCGAGGAGGCGCTCGACAAGCTGTCCCGCGGCATGTATGTGATGCTGCGTGAGGGCACGTGCAGCCACGACCTGGCCAATTTGTCTCCGATGCTGCTGGAGAACCCTGCCCGCGCCCGCCGCTGCTGCTTTGCGACCGACGACCGCGCTCCCTCCGATGCTCTTTCGACCGGCATGATCGACAATGCCTGCCGCGTGGCCATCGAGGCCGGCATCGACCCGGTGGTCGCCATCTCCATGGCGTCCCTTTCCACGGCTGAGGCATTTGGCCTGGACCACGGCTGTCGCGACCCGCATGAGCTCCGTGGCGCGATCGCCCCGGGCAAACGCGCCGACCTGCTGTTGCTCGATGACCTGACGTTTGCCAAGGCTCCGCATCGCGTATATGCCGCCGGTGCTCTGGTGGCGCAGGACGGCACCTTTGTGGGCGAGATCGCACCCGAGATGGCCGAGGTTGCGGCCCTTGCCGATGAGCTGCGCGCCTCCGTTAAGCTGCCGAAGCTTTCGCTCGACGTGTTTGACTATGCCTTTAAGCCGGGCGAGGCCGTGATTGACGTGGTGCCGGGTAAGGCCATCACGGGCATGGCTCGCCCCGAGAGCGCCGAGGGCCTGCGCCGCATTATGCTGATCGAGCGCCACGGCCGCGGCGTGTCACTGCAGGCCGAGGGCGCCGACGGTGATGGTCCTGCGGGCCTGGGTCTCGTTGGCAAGCACATTGGTCGCGGCTGGGTGCGCGGCTTTACCATCACGGGCGGTGCCATCGCCTCGACGATTGGCCACGATTCGCACAACGTGTGCGTGGTGGGCGACAACGCGGCCGACATGATGGCTGCCGTCGAGGCTGTTGGCCAGGGCGGCCACGTGCTGGTACGCGATGGCGAGGTCGTAGCGCGCATCCCGCTGGCGCTCGGTGGCCTGATGAGCGAGGGCACGGCCGAGGATGTCGCCGCGCAGCACGACGACTTTATGGTCAAGGCGCGCGCCATGGGCATCGAGCCGCCGCTCGACCCCATCATGGGCATCATCTTCCTGCCCCTGCCGGTGATCCCGACGCTCCGCATCCGCCCCGAGGGCATGTTCGACGTCACCACCTTCACCTACGCCGACTAGTCATCGGGGACGTTCTTAAACGACTAGTCGTCGGGGACACTCTTCCGTGTGTCGCCTGCCGCCGCGATCGTGGGCTCTCTGGCACGCGTGAGCTATTTGCCAGGTCTATGTAACGTTTACGCCCGCGGAGTCTTATTTGAGCTCCCTTTGGGTACGTTGGAATCGGATACACGTTCGATTCCAACAAGCCCGAAGGGAGCTTTTCTATGTTTAAACTGATTGCATCCGATATGGACGGCACACTGCTTGACGAAAACGGCCAGGTGCCTCCCGAGACCTACGAACTGATTCTGGCGCTACACGAGCATGGCGTGCATTTCGCCGCATCGTCAGGTCGTCGCTACGATCGCCTGTGCGAGTTCTTTGCGCCCGTTCGCGACAAGATGGACTTTGTCGCCGCTAACGGCGCCCAAGTCTACGCCGACGGTAAGATGGTAGACCGTGAGGTGTATTCCCACCTGGCGATTCGAAGGCTCGCCCAAGCCGTCAGGACGTTTCCCAATCTGCATCTTGCGCTCTTTGACCGAACCAAGTCCTTCCTGCTCGATGACGAGTGCAAGTTCGTGCGTGAGGTCGATAAGGACCTTCCCAATGCCGAGCGTATTTGGGAGCTGCCCGATCCCAGCGTAAATATCATCAAAGCGAGTATCTTTTGCGACGACAGTGCGGTTATGGACAGTGCGTACGTGCTACAGCGCGAACTTGGTCAGCTCTTTACTTTTGCGCCTTCGGGCAACGCGTGGATCGATGCCATGCAGCCCGGTGTGTCGAAGGCCTCGGGTATCGCGCAGCTCGCGGAGCATTACGGCATTGGTCGCGACGAGGTCATGGCGTTTGGCGACTCGATGAACGACTACGAGATCATTCGCTTTGTCGGCACGGGCTGCGCGATGGAAAACGCGCGCCCCGCGCTCAAGGCGGTGGCCGATCGCGTGGTGAGTTGTAACCGCGACCACGCCGTCCAGCAGGAGCTCCGTCGCGTGCTGGAGAGTCTCTCCTAATCCGGCAGATGGGGACGTTCCTTTTCTGCCGACAGTGGGGGACAGTCCTTGCAGCTTTTTGCGAAGAGTGTCCCCAGTGACTAGTCGTTTAAGAACGTCCCCAAT
>CABTZM010000229.1 GCA_902489295.1 uncultured Collinsella sp. | reverse complement strand
TCAGACGTGTGCTCTTCCGATCTTGCCGGCGCCGTTGGGGCCCATCAGGACGTGGGTCTCGCCGGCGGCAACGTTGAGGTTGACGTTGTGGAGGATGGTTTTCTCGTCCACGGAGGCGGTCAGACCCTCGATGGAAAGCAGCGGATTTGAGCTCATGCTGTCCCTCTCTGTATATGGTGTACTCATAGGTGTACTAAACCCTAGGAATCTTCTCGGAATAAAGTTACTATGGGTTCGGCGTTAGTCAAGGGAAAACCCGACTAATCCACTCGACTTTTTAGATGAGGGACATAATAATCAGGTTTGTTTGTTCCGCTTGCATAGGATTTGGGACAAACAAGCCTGGTTTTGTCCCAGTAACGATGGGAGGGTAGGTATGCTCATTTCTTCTAAGGGCCGCTATGCCCTCCGACTGATGATCTATATCGCGGCGCTCGGTGACGCCGAGGGCAAGATTGCTCTGCGCGAGGTTGCCGACCGCGAGCGCATTTCGCAGAAGTATCTGGAACAGCTGGTTCGTCCGCTTATGAAGGCTGGCCTGCTTAAGAGCGTGCGCGGCAAGGGCGGCGGCTACATGATGGCCAAGGATCCCTCCGAGGTGCGTGCTGGCGACATCCTGCGCGCTGTCGAGGGCAGTACTGCTCCGGTGGCGTGCGATGGTATCGACAACAGCTGCGCCCGCAGCGATCTCTGCTCGACCGTCAAATTCTGGCGTGGTCTGGACGACGTGATCGAAAAGTACGTCGACGGCGTGACGTTAGCCGACCTTGCTGCCGTCCCCGAGATTAACTTTGACATCAGGCTGTAGGTTGAGCGCAATTCCTTAAGATTTCGCGGAGGGTTGTTGCCGTTTACCGAGGGGTTGTTGTGCAACAACGGGCGAGCTGCAATACTGATTCTATCTTTGCAAACTGCACTTTAACTACACCAATGCAGGGAGGATCTTATGCACCCCAAGCATTCTGCGATTGTCGCGGGCCTGACGCTGGCGCTTTCGTTTGGCGCCGTCTCCGCGCCGGCACCCGCCGCTGCCGAGGAGCCCACGCCGGGCGTTGCCTCGGATGCCACCGATATCGATAAGGGCCTTTACACCCAACAGTCCTTCTCGGGCGTGCTGGGGTCGGTCCAGGGCGTTTCGTTTGTCAACGTGACTCCCGAGATGAAGTACTTCACCAAATATGAGAGCCATGGCAACTATAACCAGGGCTTTTCGTATGGTGACGGCTACAACGCGCTGGGTTATTACCAGTTCGACCGTCGTTGGTCGCTCATTCCGTTTATGAAGCAGGCCTACAACTACAACCCCGAAAAATACAGCATGCTCAAGGATGCGATTGATCGCGGCGGCGAGATTTCCAACGCGAACAATTCCATGTCCGAGAACGGTCAGCTTACCGAGCTGGGCCGTATTGCACAGGAGGCCTTCCAGGGTGCTTATAACACCGATCCTGCTGAGTTTTCGGCTCTGCAGGATGCGTATGCGTACAACTCGTACTATGCGGTGACCGAGGCGTGGCTCAAGAGCGGCCTGGGTATTGATATTTCGGGCCGCGCCGATTGCGTCAAGGGCATGGTGTGGAGCATTACCAACATGTGCGGCACTGGTGGCTGCAGGGACTTTTTCCGCTGGGCGAATCTTTCTAATGATATGACTGACCGTGAGTTTGTGACGGCGCTCTCCAATAGCGTGGTCAACAATGTCGCCACCAAGTATTCGAGCCAGCCCCAGTATCATGAGGGCTGGAAGAACCGTTATAAGAATGAGCTGAAGGACTGCTTGGCTTATATCGCCGAGGATGAGGCTGCCGCTGCGACGCCCGTGCAGCCCGAGCCTACGCCGGCGCCCTCGCAGACACCTGATTCGAATGACGGCTCGAGTGACGATGTCAACGATGACAGGATGGATGCGCCCTCGACCGATGCTGACGGTAATGGCTCTGCTGGTGGCGCTACCAACGACGGCTCTACCTCGAACGGCTCCGATTCAAACGGCTCTGCTGCGGGCGATTCGCCTTCAAGCTCTGCCGGCAATACGGACAGCGACGCTTCTGGTTCGACCGGCGCTGACACCTCTAACTCATCTACCGGCTCGAGCGATTCGTCCGTTGACACCGGCTCTAACAACGGCTCCGGCTCTGACACGCCCCCTGATTCCGATGCTTCCAAGGACGACTCGAATAAGGCGCCGGACGCTCCCGTTGCTTCGCCGGACAAGAAGCCTTCTTTCTCCGAGCAGCTTGGTTCTACGCTGGGTTCTTCGCTGATGGCTGGCGTCAATAAGGGCTCGGCCCAGAACAAGGACAACTCTGATCAGGGTTCCACGGAAAAGACCGAGGCCGCAAGGGACGACTCCAAGGACAAGGCTTCCGAGAAGACCGAATCCGATAAGGGTTCTAGCTCTGAGGAGAAGGGCGACAAGTCCGAACAGGAGAAGGACGAGGACGAGAGCAAGACCGAGGGCGGAAAGCAGCAGGGCGAGAACAGCGGTAAGGGCAGCACCGACAACCAGAACCAGGAGCAAAATGACTCCAAAACGGTGACCACCACGACCACGACGACTACAACGACTAAGTCCTCGGGCGGCAACATGCCCAAGACGGGCGACTTGATTGTGATGGCGAGCCTTGCCAGTGCAAGCT
>CABTZM010000228.1 GCA_902489295.1 uncultured Collinsella sp. | reverse complement strand
TCTTGCGCAGGACTGTAGAGCAGCAAACTTAATATATTCCGCCGGCCCTCTGCCAAGCCCAGGCGACTCCACGCACTTTACCTGCGTAAACAATGTGAGTGAAATATGAATCTCGATGGATACGCCCGCAGCCGTGTATACTAAACAGCTGTGTGAAACCAGGGGAGTATTCTGGCTGGACAAAATGCCTGCTTAATAGGGTTGTCAGGTAGTCCGGACACAATACAAGGCTGGGGAGCACGTCGTGTAAGTTGTGGTCCTCTAGGGGCGTACGCTCGGTGGTGTACGCATTGTCCCAAGACCACGCGAGAGTTGGGATCATATCTTGATCAGCATGATTCTCGGCCGCAAGATTGGCATGACCCAGGTTTGGGACGAGAACGACAACGTCGTCCCCGTCACGGTCATCCAGGCTGGCCCCTGCGCTGTCTCGCAGGTTAAAACTCAGGCAACCGACGGCTATGACGCCGTCCAGATCGGTTTCGGCGACATCAAGGCCAAGAACGTGAACAAGCCCATGGCTGGTCACTTCGCTAAGGCTGGCGTCGAGCCTGTCCGCTTCCTTCGTGAGGTCCGCGTCGAGAACGGCGAGGAGCACAAGGTCGGCGAGGTCGTCACCGTCGCTGATTTCGCTGATGTCGAGAAGGTCGACGTCATCGGTACCTCCAAGGGTAAGGGCTTCCAGGGTCGCATCAAGCGCTGGGGTCAGCGCCGCGGTCCTATGACGCATGGTTCTCACTTCCAGCGTCACCCCGGTTCTATCGGTCAGTGCGCCTATCCTGCGCGCGTCCTCAAGGGCGTCAAGATGGCCGGTCACATGGGTAACGAGCGCGTTACCGTCAAGAACCTTTCCGTTGTCCGCATCGATGCCGAGCAGAACCTCATCTTGGTCAAGGGTGCTGTCCCGGGTGCCAAGAATGGTCTCGTCGCCATCCGTATGGCCTAAGGGCCCAGCCCATTTAGCCCAGCGTCATACCAAGGAGAACACTTAAATGGCAAAGTTTGAAGTAAAGAACAGCGAGGGCAAGAAGGTCGCCGAGGCCGAGCTCGCCGCTGAGGTGTACGGCATCGAGCCGAACATCCACGTTATGCACCACATCGTCAAGTGCCAGATGGCCTCTTGGCGTCAGGGCACCCAGTCTGCTAAGGGCCGCTCTGAGGTTTCCGGTGGCGGCAAGAAGCCTTGGCGTCAGAAGGGCACCGGCCGTGCCCGCCAGGGTTCCATCCGTGCTGCCCAGTGGCGTCACGGTGGCGTTGTCTTCGCCCCCAAGCCCCGTTCCTACGCTAAGCGTATGAACAACAAGGAGGTCAAGCTGGCTATGCGCTCCGCGCTGTCCGCCAAGCTGGCCGATGGCGAGCTCGTGCTCGTCGACGACTACGGCTTCGAGAAGCCTTCCACCAAGGCTGCCGTCGCCATGCTCAAGGCTCTCGGCCTTGAGGGCAAGCGTCTGACCATCATCGTTCGCGATGAGGACGTCAACGCCTACCTGTCGTTCCGCAACATTCCCAAGACGTTCATCATCACCGCTGACGAGGCCAACACCTACGATCTCGTCAACAACAACGCTGTGCTGATGCCCGCCGACATCGCCGCTCACTTCGGGGAGGTGCTTGCATAAATGACCGCCCACGAGATCATCATCCGTCCGATCGTGTCCGAGCGTTCCTTCTCCGGCATGGAGCTGAACAAGTACACGTTCGAGGTCGCCAAGGATGCTAACAAGTATCAGATCAAGGACGCTGTCGAGGAGATCTTCGGCGTCAAGGTCGTTCGCGTGAACACCCTGACGGTCAAGCCCAAGACCAAGCGCGTGCGCTATGTCGCCGGCAAGACCCGTTCTTGGAAGAAGGCCATCGTCACGCTGGCCGAGGGCGACACCATCGAGGTCTTTGGCAACCAGGCCTAAGACTCGCTGCTGTTGAGTGAGCTCATGCCTCCCAAATAGGGGAGGCGAGAGCTCAAGGTTTCGGGCGTATAAAATGGACACGCCCGGAACCGTGTATACGTCCGGTGTCATCGCACCCGAGGCAGAACCTCGAATCCCTGTCTGCGATGGCTAACGGATTCCTATTGAAAGGGATTGTAATGGCTGTAAAGCACCTTAAGCCGACCTCCGCTGGTAGGCGTTGGCAGACGATCTCCGATTTCTCCGAGATCACCTGCACCAAGCCCGAGAAGTCTCTTCTCGAGCCCCTGCCCAAGAAGGCCGGTCGTAACAACAACGGCCGCATCACCACCCGCCACCAGGGCGGCGGCGTGAAGCGTCGTTACCGCGTGATCGACTTCAAGCGCAACAAGGACGGCGTGCCCGCCAAGGTTGCCACGATCGAGTACGATCCGAACCGTTCCGCTCGCATCGCTCTGCTGCACTACGCTGACGGTGAGAAGCGCTACATCCTGGCCCCCAAGGGCCTCGAGGTCGGTCAGACCATCATGTCCGGTTCTGACGCCGACATCAAGCCGGGCAACGCTCTGCCCCTCGCCGACATCCCCGTCGGTACGCTCATCCACGCCGTCGAGTTCCAGCCGGGCAAGGGCGCTGCTATCGCCCGTTCCGCCGGTAATTCCTGCCAGCTGATGGGTAAGGAGGGCAAGTACGCTATCGTCCGTATGCCTTCCTCCGAGATGCGCCGCATCCTCGTTACCTGCCGCGCCACCGTCGGT
>CABTZM010000227.1 GCA_902489295.1 uncultured Collinsella sp. | reverse complement strand
CGCTCCCGCAAACTGCCTCTTGACAACTTATAGGAGCGTCGGTTTTGTTTTTTCGCTTTGTGGCATGGTCGGGGATGGGCGGTTAAACGTAGTAGATGGTCCCATTTCATGGCGGGCGGATCATGCAGCAGCTTGTTGCGCCTCCTGCCGTTCGGTTTTTCGATGGGTGGGTATACTTTCCACCGCAATACAGGCCGGAATGAGGAGGTATCCAAATGCCGGACAACGGATCAATTCAAAAAAGAGACGCGTATGAGATGGCTCATGGGCGTCCTGTCCAGATAACCGAGCATACGACGGTAACCGAGCTGCAGCCCAGCCTGTCCGATGTCGTGTGCGCAAACAAAAAGCTGCAGATTGGCTTTATCGTTGCGCTCGTGGTGCTGGCGCTGCTGTCGGGCTTTGTAGCTCGTCCGCATTTTGCCGATACCAAGACTTGGGACTCCACCATCGAGGTCATCGATCAAAAGAAAGGTAACGTACTGGCGCTCACGACCTCGTGCGTGGCGCTATCTGCGGGCATTACCGCGCTGCCGGGTGATACGGGAACGCCGGTTGCCGAGCAGCTCGCGCAGCTTTCAGGCAACTTGGGCATCGTGCTTGCCGTGCTCTATCTCGAGAAATATCTGCTGACTATTTTGTGGTCGGTTGGCCTAGGCATCTTAATCCCGTTTGCGTTGGTGCTCTTTGCGGTGTCGCTTGGCATTCATGGGCGCTGGAGCACGAGCGCCGTCCTGCGCCGCGTGGCGACTCGCGTGCTGGTGGTTGCCATGATCGGCATGGCGTTGGTGCCTGCAAGCGTATGGGTGTCGCAAAAGGTCGACGAAACGTATCGAGTGAGCATCGAGGCAGCCGAGCAAAAGGCGGCCGACGCTGCGAGTGCGGCAGATGGCGACAGCTCCAAAGCAAGCAAGAAAAAGACCGAGTCCACAGAGTCCAAGAACGTGCTTGAACAGCTTGCCGACGGTGCCTCGAGCCTGGTCACGTCGGTAACCAGTGGTGCCAAGCAAATGACCGACGAGATCGTGCAACAGGTGACCGACCTAATTGAAGGCGTCATCGTGATGATCGTGACCTCGTGCGTTATCCCGCTGCTGGTGCTTGTGGCGTTTCTGTGGCTGGGCCACACCCTGCTGGGGATTGATATCTCCGGTCCCGCGAACTATCTGACGGGTCGTTTCTTGAGCGCTCCGTCCAAACATGCCAAGAAGAACAGGCAGTCTGAGTAGCTAAAACAGCTGTATATACCGGGGAATACCGCCGAAGGGGCGGCCGAGACACGTTCTCGGCCGCCCTTTTGTTTGTTGAACACATGGTCGCTACGTCTGCGCCGGGCTCAAACGGTCGGCAATCATCCGTGAACGGTATTTGTTCAAAAAAGAACAAAGTTAAACAAATAATGGTTGCAACCTATGTTCGAATGTGTTCAAATAAACATGAACAGTGAAGAACCGCACATTCAGATGTCCGGACCTGAGCGCGATTCAACACTTCCAAACAGAAACTACGCACCTGCGTATCTCTCAAGGAGGATGTCATGAGGGTTGTAATCGCTTCCGATGCCGACGGTATGTCGATGAAGGAGTCCATCAAGGAGATGCTCATCGCCGACGGTCACGAGGTCGTCGACTATTCCGAGACCCCTGCTGCGGACTTTGTCGATTCCGCGACCGCCGTTGCCAAGGACCTGCTGGAGCACAAGGATTCCCAGGGCTTCGCATTCGATAAGTACGGCGTCGGCTCCTATATGTCCGCCGTCAAGATCAAGGGCATGGTCGTCGCCAACATTTCCGACGAGCGTTCCGCCTACATGACCCGCGAGCACAACGGCTCGCGCATGGTCACCATGGGCCCGGGCGTTGTGGGCACCGAGGTCGCCAAGAAGATCGCCCGCGAGTTCCTGCGCGCCCAGTACGCCGGCGGCCGTCACCAGATCCGTGTCGACATGCTCAACAAGATGGCCTAACGAGAGCCACCGAGAACTCGAACTTCTACCTCAACTTGTGAATTCAGACGAAAGGACGTTCTGATGAAGAAGACCATCGCAATCGGTTGCGACCATATCGTTACGGACGAGAAGATCTATCTGGCCGACCGCCTAGAGCAGGCTGGCTACAAGGTGCTCGACTGCGGCACCTACAGCCACACCCGTACGCACTATCCCATCTACGGTAAGGCCGTGGGCGAGGCTGTTGCCAGCGGCAAGGCCGACTTTGGCGTGGCCCTGTGCGGCACCGGCATCGGCATCACCAACGCCGTCAACAAGGTTCCCGGCGCCCGCTGCGCGCTGGTCCGCGACATGACCTCTGCCCTGTATGCCCGTCGCGAGCTCAACGCCAACATCGTGGGCTTTGGCGGCAAGATCACCGGCGAATTCCTGATGGCCGACATCATGCTTGCCTTCCTGGAGGAGCCCTACGAGAAGACCCCCGAGCACGATGCCCTGATCGCCAAGATCGACGCCTGCAACAAGGCCGACGCCGAGGCTCAGGCCGACCCGCACTTCTTTGACGAGTTCCTCGAGAAGTGGGACCGTGGCGAATACCACGACTAAGGAGGTTACGCGGTTTTACCAAACCGCGTAACGGGTCGACGCTGCGCGGCGCTCAGGCACCCCATCTCGCCGCTCAAACCGTCGCTCGCGTACATGAAGTACGCGTCGCTCCTCTT
>CABTZM010000226.1 GCA_902489295.1 uncultured Collinsella sp. | reverse complement strand
TCGTGCGTTGCGGTGAAATAAGGACTATTTGGCGGGTAGATGCCGATATTCGGTCCCTATTTCACCGCAACAAAATTGTTAGTTGCGGACCAGGCGGGCGCAGAAGTGGCCGTCGTAGGAGTCGGCGTTGACGGGGACACTTTGGAAGAGGCCTCGATCGTTTTGACGGACGGATACGAGCTTCTTGGCCTGCTCGAACTCAGGTAGTTGCAGAATCTGGGCTTCGGAGAGCGGCGCAACAGCAAAGCCCGCGCCCTCGGGAGAGGCCAGGAAGGCATCCACGACCTGCGTGTTCTCTTCATCAAAGACCGAGCACGTCGCATAGATAAGTTCGCCGCCGGCAGTCACGCGTGCGGCAGCCTCCTTGAGCATCGTCAGCTGTAGCTTGGGCAGATCAGTCGTCACATCGCTCTCGGTCAGTCGCCACGGGATCTCGGGGTGGCGACGCATAGTTCCGGTACCCGAGCACGGCGCATCGATAAACACGGTATCGAACTTGACCCGCTCGCCAAGCATGGCATCAAAGGACGTGAGCACCTCATCGAGCTCGCAGGCATCGCCCGAGACGGTTCGTACGCCCTTGATGCCCGCCTTATGCAGGCGCGCGAGATTGAGATCGCACTTGCGGTCGTGCAGATCGAGCGCGGTATGTTGACGCTCATATCCGGCACGCTTGGCCTGACACATCAGCACATAGGTCTTGGTGCCACGACCGGCGCCGATCTCAAGGCAGCTTCCGGGGCGCGTGGCAGCTGTAGCGATAAGCTGCGCGTTGAGGTCAGATGCCACCGCAGCAGCACGTTCAAACACGCCAGACGCAACCGTGGCCTGCGCATCGACCGGCGCATGGCAGCCCGGGAAGACAGGTGCCACGAGCTGCGAGATATACGGATCAGGCTTGGCCGCAAAAGCATTCTCGTGCAGGGCGAGCGGCGCGGGCGCCAGATTGCCGGCAAAGTTGAGCGCGCCATCAGGCGTGTCGAACGATGCCATAATGCGAGCACAGAGCCAGCGAGGCAGGCCCATCAAACGTGACAGGCGAACTAAACGGCGCTCGGACTCATCGGCATCGGACGCGGTGGCAAAATCCTCAACGTTATCCGCAACCTTGTGCAGCACCGCGTTAGCCAAGCCCGCGGCAGACTTAGCGCCGCTGCGCACAAGCTCAACACCCTGGCTTACAGCAACGCGGCCCGGAGTATGCAGGTAGAGCATCTCGAAGGCCGAGATACGAAGCGCCATGCGCACACGCGGCGCGACCTTTTTGGGCTTATCCAAAAACTGGTCGAGCAACTCATCCAAAATGCCCTGGGTGGCGGCGACGCCGAGCGCCAAACGCGCGGCAAACGCAGAATCACGCTGGTCAATGGCCTTGGCAGAAGCACGGGAGGACAGCACGTCGCGCGCGTACATGCCGCGGCGATCGGCCTCCATCAACACATCGAGCGCGAGCTTGCGAGCAGGAGACAGCTTGCTCATGACAGAACACCCCACGTAAGGTCGGTGCCCTGCAGGCCAGCAGCCCAAGCAGAAACAGCCATAGCACGCTTGCCGTCAGGCTTAACCTCAAGCAGCTCAACCGCACCATCGGAAAGGCCCAGGTAAACACGCTTGGCCTTAACAAGCACCTGGCCCTCTGCGAGCGACTCGCCGGCCGGCACAGCATCGAGCACACGCACGGTCTTACCAGCAATAACGCAACGAGCAGGCGCCGTATCGGACGAAGCCAACACATGGCGCACGCAATCGAGCGCCGACATCTGAGGATCCAAACGCATCTCCTGCTTGGAAATCTTCGCAGCATGGGTAACGAGCGACTCATCCTGCTCGGTCCAAACAGCCGAGCCATCGGCAAGCAAAGGAAGCGTATCGGCAAGCAACTTGCCACCCAACTCGCCAAGCTCCATCGTAAGCGCCTCGGCATGCTTACCGGCAACCGACGTAGACGCCTGAGCGCAATAAGCGCCCGTATCCACGCCATGCCCAATACGCATAATGGAAACGCCAGCAACCTCATCACCAGCAAGAATGGCACGCTGAATGGGGGCAGCGCCACGCCAACGAGGCAGCAAGGACGCATGGACATTCACAATACCAAGCGGCGCCATATGCAGTACCTCATCAGGCAAAATACAGCCATAGGCAGCCACACAGAAAATATCAGCCTGCGCAGCCTGGAGCGCCTCAACAACCTCGGGCGTCATACGATTAGCCTCAACAACCGGCAACCCCAACTCAAGCGCCTTAGCCTTAACAGGAGAAGGCTCAAGCTTCTTACCACGCCCACGAACAGCATCGGGACGAGTAATTACGAGCGTAATCTCATTCCCAGTCTCAACAAGCGAAGTCAGTGAAGGCACCGCAAATTCGGGCGTACCCATAAACACAATACGCATAAACAGACCCCTCAAAACCAGAGCCAAGACGGCTACAAATAACAGCGCCCGGCCAAGTCCCAACCAAGACGCCAAATCAATTCAACGCATTCAAATATACCCAAAAACAAAGAAAGGACCGCATCAAAAGCAGCCCTCTCAACAAACCAAATATCAGCGAAGACGCCCCTCCCTGGCCCAACGGCACCCGGGCGAAGCGACCCCGAATAACGCAGTCCCTGGGGTGGGGCCCACCCATATCCGCCCCCGGGCATATTCCCTGCCAAGCGACAAAGTTTGCACCCGGG
>CABTZM010000225.1 GCA_902489295.1 uncultured Collinsella sp. | reverse complement strand
GTAGTCGTTGGGGACGTTCTTGTTTGACTAGTCGTTTAAGAACGTCCCCAACGACCACCCGGGGGAGCTGTCTTCCCTCGTGGCGGTCTTCTAGCAGAAAAACCAAGTGAGTAGGCTTTTTGCAGGAGGCCAAGCACGCCCCAAAACGCCACAGCTCTGACCTGCAGTTTTTATAGATCATTTGTCGCGATGTGCTCGGCAAGTTCAAAAAAGTCTACTCACTTGCATCCGAAACGCACCAGATAGGCAAAAATAACCGCCGCGAGAGGGCCCCAGCCCCTTCGCGGCGGTCATACGCCTCTGATTTTGCGACGATTTTGCCCGCTTGTTACTCGCTGTAGCGGGTGGCGATGGCAGCTTGTACCATGCCGGCGCTCATGAGGTAGGTCACCAGGAAGTAGCCACCGTATGCTGCCAGGAAGATTGCGCAGGTGAGGCCCACGGTGCCGCCGATGCTCATATTTCCGAAAATGCTCACCAGCTCGATGATCACCTTAAGTGCCACAAAGGAGTGCGCCAGGCCCACTGCCAGCGGGAACAGGAAGAATACCGCTTGCTGCGCCATCACCGAATGGCGAATCTGGCGGTCCTCACAGCCGATCTGTGCCAGCACACGATAGCTGCGGCTGCCGTCGGCCACATTGGAGAGCTGCTGGATCGACAGTATCGCCGCGCACGCAACGACCAGTACAAAGCCGATGTAGATGGCTAGGTAGCTAATAAGACCGTTCATTTGCGCTGCTTGCGTGTACATCTCGGAGCGTGTGATGAAGATTCCCCACGACCCCGGCTCCTTGCCGTCAACGAGCAGATTGTCGAGCACAGTGTTTTTAATGCTCTCGTCTGCCTCAGTCGTATCCATCCCCTGTTTGTAGTTAACGAGCAGGCTACTGGAATACGGCTGCAGATTAAGTTGGGACAACAGCTCGTCGGCAACGACGACGGTACCCGGATTACTGCCCATCGCCGAGTTGGCGATGGCCGCCGTATCTTCGTCCGACTTATCGGTTGCGGGCTTGAGCTCATGCCCACCCAAGGTGAGGGTATGGCCGCCGGCCATGTATTTGGTGTACAGGTCGACCAGCTCGCCGCCCATATCACATGTGAGCAGATACTGGTCGTGACCGATATGCACCGGCTCCTCGCCCATCATCTGACGCAGTTTGTTGTACTGGCTCGCCGGCGTCACAAACAGACCCATCGTATCGGCATTGCTACCCCCGAACGCCTTGGGAAGCTTTTCGCCCATGATCTTGCACATCTCACTTGGGGTCACCGAAGGATTCGAGCCGCCAAATGGGTAACTCAGATACGAATCGATCTGCACATGCTCACCGGCAACATCGGCGATATCGACCTTCTTGCCGGTCTCGTCGTTGTTGTCCGCCGACTTGCCCTTGCCGTGCCATGCGGGGTACAAATCGACCGTTGTATCGGCCAGCACCATGCGATCGGCTTCAGGCGGATTGACGTACCCTTTGTAGTAGTCGAGCGTATCGGGCGTGTAATAGACATACGTCTGAGACACGTCAACAGGGTTATAGCGCTCCAGGTTTTCATTCATCACGTTGGCAATTGACATACCGCACGTCACCGAGGTGATGGCCAAAAACAGGAGCATCGCGATGACGCCCATCGAAAAGCACACCGTGTTGACCTTGGCCGCAAGCTGGCGCACGGTAAACATGTTGAGGCCGCGCCAATACACGCCGCGCAGGCTCTGCAGCAGCTTGATGAGCATGCCCGAGAGTCCCCAGAACAGGGCAAAGGTGCCCACGGTAACCATAGCGGTCGTAATACCAAACTGGTTCATGGCCTCTTGCAGCTTGCTGTCCGTCGCGGTTAGCGGGAACCCATCACGTAGCAGACGGTAATAGGCCACGCCCACAAGCACCGCACCCACGGCAAAGATGGCAATCGCGATCCAGGGGTTGCGTGTCTTGATGCTCTCGTTGCGACGCTCGGCACCCATAAGCTCGATGAGTTTGGTACGACGCACGGCGCGGAGGTTCAGCAGTAGCGTGAGCACAAACATTACGAGCATGCAGGCAAGGGTCAGATTGAACGCATGCATCGAGAAAAAGAAGTGGAAATTGGCGATCTGTGTCTTAAAGAGCGAGGCCGTAAAGAACGTCATGAGCTGGGAGAGTCCCACACCCAGCACAATACCGGCGACAAAGGCCACCACCGAGACAATCACCGTCTCGAGCGCCATGATCGTGGCGACGCGCCCGCGCCCCATGCCGAGCACCTGGTACAGGCCAAACTCCTTTTTGCGGCGTTTCATGATGAAGTTATTGGCGTACACCATCAAAAAGGCCATGACACCGGCCAAAAAGTACGTCAGGTCGCCGAGCATGCTGCCCATAACCTGCGCCAAGCCCTCTTCATCAATTCCGGCGATGTCGACCTGCATCGAGATGGTGTTAAAGGCATAGAAGACCGTGACGCCCAGGGTGAGCGTCAAAAGGTAGACGAGGTAGTCGCGGCCGGCACGGCGGACGTTGCCCCAAGCGAGTTTACAGAGCATCGGAGCCCTCACCGCCCATCATGGCAACGACCTCCATAATGCGGTCGAAGAACTCTCGGCGGTCGGTGTCGCCGCGGCGCAGCTCGGTGAAGATCTTGCCGTCGCGGATAAACAGCACACGGCTCGTGTAGCTGGCGGCAAAGCTGTCGTGCGTGACCATGAGCACCGGGGCGCG
>CABTZM010000224.1 GCA_902489295.1 uncultured Collinsella sp. | reverse complement strand
TGTCGAGCCGGATTCTGGCCCGGCTCGGCACGCCCCGGCCGCCCGTCATAAAGCGCCCGTGATTGGGAACACTCAGTTGTGTGAGAATTCAAATCGAACCCGTTGTACGCACCAGAGGAGTTCCCGTGGAAGGCCTGTTCTCCATCTTCAAAATCCCGCTCGTGCAAAGCTCGCTGTGGGCACTCGCCCTTGCACTCGCAACCGCCATCGCTGCTCGCGTGGCAACGCGCATCCTCAAGCGCTACCTCAACCAGGAGAGCAATCCCCTGCCCTCCTCCAGCATCATCATCAATATCGCCCGCGGCGTGATCTGGGCGACGGGCATCAGCGTCATCTTGGATGCATGTTTTGGCGTCAACGCCAATGCGCTCGTAGCCGCTCTTGGCGTCGGCGGTATCGCCGTCTCGCTCGGCTTCCAAGACACGCTGTCCAACCTCATCGGCGGCTTGCAGGTGACCTTCATGGGGATCGTCAAGCCAGGCGACAATATCGAGGTCGGGGCGGAGGCCGGTGTCGTGCAAGACGTGACGTGGCGTCACACCACCATCCGCGACGCCATGGGGCAGACGGTGATCATCCCCAACTCGATCATTTCAAAGACCGCCCTCGTGCATCTGCTGCCGGCCAACCGCGTGGTTGTTCCGTTCGCTGTACCACGCGTTGGCGAGGATGGCTGTGCCCATACTCAGCACATGGACGATCTCGCCAAGCAGCTCGCCAGCCTGGCGCTCGAAGCCGGCGAGGGTGTCTCCCCCGTCATCGACGGCCCGCGCGTCCTGTTCTCCGAGATCTCGGAGCTCGGTATCAAGGGCAAGATCATTCTGCAGGTCGAGGACACGTCGAAGACCTCCGCCGCTGCAGACGCCATCGTGCGCGCAATCGCAGCGCTCGTATAACCGTCTTTAAACGGCAAACTATCTCGTCACTCTGCGAGATACAACAATCATCGATCCGCCCAACAGCGCAACGAGACCGACCAACAGCATTTGAACGTCTCCCGTTGTAGGCAAATCAAACCAGGGAAATATACCGTTGGAGTCGGGCACGCCCGGATCAGTTGGTCCAGGAACAGCCCCTTCGATTTCCACCTTGGGATCTGCGACAACTTGATATTCAAGGGAATCGCCCACAGGCGCGGGCACAGATATGAGCATGGGGTCGACGAGCGTTCGATCGTTCGCAGACGCAACTGCCACGCGCCTCACCAGATACATTCCCAACCGTAAGCCCTGTGCAGATATCTTGCCTTGAGCATCCGTGGAGCCCGTCGCGTCCGCAGCGATCCCTTTGCGCGCAGCAAGCTCGGCCGCCTCCCGGGCCTTGCTCCGGAGCTGCCCCGCATCCAAGCCGCCCCATTCGCAGCCAATCGAGGCAAACGGTCCCGTTGTCTCGTACGCCAGCTCCCCGTTTGCAACCTGGGCGGCAGCTACCAAGGAGAACTCGTAGGTGTCTCCCGCCAGCGGCACATCGACCCCGTCGCGGTCGACATTACACGTCAGGGTAATAGAACCCATAGCATATGCGGCTGCGTACATAGGAGGCGGCGCCACAGACATGCATGCAAATGCCAATACGACAAGGAGCGTCGCGCTATTTAAAATGCCTGCCCGCATGTTCACGAGCTTCCCCCTTTCCGGGTGCCGCGTGCGCCCCGCCGTGTTCTTCCAAAAACTCATCCTTGTCCCGTCGCTCCAATTGCCGCAATCTCATTCCCGCCAAAACAACCGCCAGAAGGATGAGGGCGGCGATCAACGCAAGATGTGGCCACGACAGGTTGATCGGATTTCCCATCACGCCGACCTCGCCTTCCATAGAGGGCAAATACGGAATGGCATGAGCCCGCACGAGTTTTTTAAAGCAGAAGACGGCATACGGCGTGCATGTAACGAGGGTCACGTAGTCCGCCCGAGGTTCGATTGCAAGCGCTTCGGTCTCCTCTGGCAGCACCGTGAGAATCTGATCGACCTGATAGGCAAATGTCTCCTTGAGGACCTTCACGTAAAAGATGTCACCAAGCTGCATCTTGTCGAGCTCGGTGAAGAGTTTTGCGGACGGCAGCCCGCGATGGCCAGAGATCGCCGCGTGGGTGGACGCGCCGCCCACGGGCAACGACGAGGTCTCGATGTGCCCCGTGGCCACCTGCAGGACCTTCTCTTCGGTGGTGTGGTAGATGGGCATGGTCTCGTCGAGGCGCGGGATGGTGATGTAGCCCATCACGCCCGTGCCGGTGAGGTCGAGCAGGCCCATGTACTCTTCGCGAAGTTGGGCGGCCAGTGAGGCGTCGATGGCATCCCAGCCGCCGTCGGCAGCCGGGATGCCCGAGAGCCCCGCGAGCTTGGCATTGTAGGTGCGGGCAGCATCCATGAGCTGCTGTGCCTCATCGTCGGTGAGCTCGTCGACCGCTTCGCTGTACTGCTCGATCACGCGCGTGGCGTTGCGCAGGTTAAGGAAGTTCGAGATGGTCGGGTAGAGCACCAGCAGCAAACCGCCGATGATTGCCAATGTTGAGAACCAGTCGCGGGACTTTTTCATCGCGAAACCAAATTACGCAACGGTCTTGGCCGTGCGCTTGCGGTAGATGCCGTAGCCGATGGCAGCGGCGCCGACGAGCGTGAAGATGATGGTGCCCATGCCGCCGGTCTCGGGGAGCAGGGTGCCCTTGTTGTTCTCAACGGCAACCTCAGGAAGGTTGTCGGAAGAACCATCCTGAACGTCTTGC
>CABTZM010000223.1 GCA_902489295.1 uncultured Collinsella sp. | reverse complement strand
GGGGTCCACCTTTGAGTGAGATTCAGAACTCGTCCATTTTCTCTCTTGACGATGTCAACGAGGAGGAGATGAACAACCTCATCGACGGTACGATTACCGACTTTGATGAGGGCGATCTCGTTAACGGCACTGTCGTTAAGATCGAGCATGACGAGGTGCTCGTTGACATCGGATTCAAGTCCGAGGGCGTTATCCCGGTCCGCGAGCTGTCCATCCGCAAGGACGCTAACCCTGCAGACATCGTTGCACTTGGTGATCCCATCGAGGCTCTGGTTCTCCAGAAGGAGGACAAGGACGGTCGTCTGGTCCTGTCCAAGAAGCGTGCCGAGTACGAGCGTGCTTGGAACCGCATCGAGGAGAAGTTCAACTCCGGCGAGAACGTCGAGGGCGAGGTTATCGAGGTTGTCAAGGGCGGCCTGATCCTCGACATCGGCCTGCGTGGCTTCCTGCCCGCTTCCCTCGTCGACCTCCGTCGCGTCAAGGACCTCACCTCCTACATGGGCACCCGCATCGAGGCCCGCGTTATCGAGATGGACCGCAACCGCAACAACGTCGTCCTCTCCCGTCGCGTCGTGCTCGAGGAGTCCCGTAAGGCCGAGCGCTCCGAGATCCTGTCCAAGCTCAAGTCTGGCATGCGTCTCCAGGGCACCGTTTCCTCCATCGTCGACTTCGGCGCCTTCGTCGACCTCGGCGGCATCGACGGCCTCATCCACATCTCCGAGCTCTCCTGGAACCACGTCAACCATCCTTCCGAGGTTGTCAAGGTCGGCCAGGAGGTCGAGGTCGAGGTTCTCGACGTCGATCTCAACCGCGAGCGCATCTCCCTGGGTCTCAAGCAGACCACCGAGGATCCGTGGCGCGCACTGGTCAAGAAGTACCCCGTCGGCGCTATCGTCGAGGGCACTGTGACCAAGCTTGTCCCGTTCGGCGCTTTCGTCGACCTGGGCGAGGGCATCGAGGGCCTGGTGCACATCTCCGAGATGGCCAACAAGCACGTCGACCAGCCTTCTCAGGTCACCCACGTGGGCGACAAGGTTCAGGTCAAGGTCATGGAGATCGACCTCGACCGTCGTCGCATCTCCCTGTCCATGAAGTCTGCTGCTGAGACTCTGGGCGTCGAGATCGAGGTTACCCCGCTTCCTTCCGAGAAGAAGGACGAGGAGACCGACGCCGAGTAAATCGGTTTGACGATCACTTGTTTTAAGGGATCCGTCCGCAATGGACGGGTCCCTTTTTGCATTTGCTGCTGAGGCGCGCGATGCTACCCGTGCGCAATGCTGCCCGGGCCATCCACAGGCTATTGGGTTGTCGGTGCATGAAAAATGCCGACATCCCGCCTCGGGGAGGAGGCGGGAACGCACCGAGTAGACGGAGGGGTGCGGAGCGCGGTCGCGTCTCGACTGACGACGTTGCCCATCGACAACCCTATTGTACTGCATGGCGTGGTTCTTGGTTTATCGTGTCGAGCGTTTGCGTTGTGCCATTGCCTGCGGCAACGGTGTGTTACACTCTTGCACTGCTGAGTGGGCCAGACGGTCGCGCGATGTGCTGCTTGCAGTACGCGTGAGGAAAGTCCGGGCTCCAGAGGGCGGGATGCCGGCTAACGGCCGGGCGGAGTGATCCGACGGAAAGCGCCGCAGAAAAGAAGACTCCCACCTGCGCCGCAAGGCGTAAAGGGAAAAGCTGAAACGGTGGTGTAAGAGACCACCAGCGTCGTGGCAACACGGCGGCTTGGCAAGCCCCATCCGGAGCAAGCGCGAATAGGAACGCTATGGGCCGGCCCGGTCCGCGTTCGGGTAGCGTGCGTGGAACTGCACGGTAACGTGCAGACAAGATAAATGACCGTTCACGACAGAACCCGGCTTATCGGCCCACTCAGCACTTTGTTGACGCTGCGAACCCGTCAGCGCGGCAATCTGCCTTTCAAGCCTTCGGGCATGACCATAAGGTCAATGCCCGTGTCTTTCAAGGCACCTTGCTCGCGCTGACGGGTTCTCGCTGTTGGTGACGGTATCATTGGCGTTTCCGTTCTTGTTGGCGAGGTCAACGGTGCTGTCTTTGCCGTATGATTGAGGCTGTTTGTTGCTGCGCTTTATTTTGTTGAGGGGCTTTGTTGGACAGCTATTTTACTCTGCAATCGAATATTGAGGCTTCGGGCGAGTTTGTGGACCGCAAGAGCCGGTTTATTGCCCAGCTGGTCCATATTGAGTCCGAGGATGAGGCGAATGCCTTTATCGAGATGGTTCGCAAACGTCATTACGACGCTCGACACAATGTTCCCGCGTGGATTTTGGTCGATGGACGCGAGCGCCAGAGCGATGATGGTGAGCCGAGCCGCACGAGTGGTATGCCGACGCTCGAGGTTTTGCGCGGCTCGGAGCTCAAAAATGTTTGCTGCGTAGTGACGCGCCATTTTGGTGGCACGCTGTTGGGGCCTGGTGGCTTGGTACGCGCCTATACCGCGGCGACGCAGGCGGCGGTGGCCGCGGCTCAGGAGGCCGGGCAGATCGTCGAGATGACGAGCGTCGTGCCGGTTGACGTGCATGTGGCCTATCCGCAGTACGAGCAGGTGCTTCGCTTGGCCCAGGATTCCGGTGCCAAGGTTTCGGATACCGAGTACGCGGATGCCGTGACGATTCACTTGGTGTTCAAAGCTGGGGAGCAGGAGCCGTTTTGCGTTAAGATGCGCGAGCTTATGGCGGGGCGCGAGGAGATTGAGG
>CABTZM010000222.1 GCA_902489295.1 uncultured Collinsella sp. | reverse complement strand
GGCATCAGGCGGGGCTCGTGCCCGCCCCTGGGGTCGAGCCGTCTGAAGGCCCCGCACGTGGGCTGGGACCAGGTGCACAGGACGCCCGCCGGTGCGGCCGATTCGTTGCTTGCCGGTTTTGCCGAGGACGCCAACATGTATTTCACTCACAGCTACGCGGTGGCCGACGACGTCGATGCCGCCGATGTGTTGGCACGCACGCACTATACACGGAGCTTCCCGTGCATCGTGCGCCACGGTAACGTGTGGGGCTGCCAGTTCCATCCCGAGAAATCCTCCGCGCTGGGTCAGCGTATTCTTAAGAACTTCGTCAACATCATCGAGGAGGTCGGCCGATGATTCTGTTTCCCGCAATCGATCTGATCGGCGGCAAGGTTGTACGCCTGGAGCGCGGCGACCGCAGCCGCTGCAAGGTATATTCCGACGACCCTGTGGCTGTCGCCCGCTCGTTTGCCGAGCAGGGCGCTAGCTGGGTGCACGTCGTCGACCTGTCCGCTGCCTTTGGCGAGGACGAGGACACCTGCGCTGCCAACTCGGCGGCGATTAAGGCCATCTGCGGCGTCGACGGTCTGTCCGTGGACGTGGGCGGCGGCGTCCGCTCGCTCGCACGCATCGACGAGCTGGCCGGCTATGGTGCTCGCCGCATTGCGCTGGGCACCGTGCTGGTGACCGAGCCGGGTTTTGCCGAGGTGGCAGCCCAAGGCTTTGGCGAGCTGCTGGTCGCCGACATTGCCGCGCGCGACGGCCAGGTTAAGGTGAACGGCTGGCGCGACGGCGCGGGCGTGGCACTCGACGATGCCGTGGCGCAGCTTACCGAGCTGGGCTTTAAGCATCTGGTGTATACCGACATCGCGCGCGATGGCATGCAGACGGGCATCGATGTGGCGGCGTATCGCCATGTGGCCGAGGTCGCGGGCTTTCCCGTCGTGGCTTCGGGCGGTATCTCGACGCTCGACGACATCCGTGCGCTTGCCGCGGTGGGTGAGGGCGCGATTGAAGGCGCCATTACCGGTCGTGCGCTCTACGAGGGCAACTTTACGCTGGCCCAGGCGCTGGCCGCCGCTCGAGGGGAGGAGTAGCCCATGCTTACCAAGCGCGTAATTCCCTGTCTGGACGTCAAGGACGGCCGCGTGGTCAAGGGCGTCAACTTTGTGAGCTTGCGCGATGCCGGCGATCCGGTGGAGCTGGCCCGCGCCTACGACCGCGAGGGTGCGGACGAGGTCGTATTTTTGGACATTACCGCGACGAGCGATAACCGTGCGACGACTATCGAGATGGCGGCGCATGCGGCCGAGGAGCTGGCCATTCCCTATACCGTGGGCGGCGGCTTTCGCGACCTGGCGGGCATGCGCACCATGGTTGCCGCCGGTGCTGACAAGGTGTCGCTCAACTCTGCCGCCGTGCGCGATCCGTCGTTGATCAGCCAGGCCGCCGCGGCGTTTGGCAGCCAAGCCGTGGTCGTGGCGATCGATGCCAAACGCGTGGGGCTGCCCGGGGAGCCGGGCGCCGATAAGTGGGAGGTCTTTACGGCGGGCGGCCGCAACGCTACGGGTATCGATGCGGTGGCGTGGGCCGAGGAGGCGGCTCGCCGCGGCGCCGGCGAGATCCTGCTGACCAGCATGGATCGCGACGGCACCAAGGCTGGCTTTGACCTGGCGCTCACCCGCGCCGTGGCCCGCGCGGTGCCGATTCCCGTCATCGCGAGCGGTGGTGTGGGTACGCTCGAACATTTTGTCGAGGGTGTGATTGAGGGCGAGGCCGATGCCGTGCTGGCGGCGAGCGTCTTTCACTTTGGAACCTTCAGCATTCGCGAAGTCAAAGAGTATATGGCTTCTCAAGGTATTCCTGTGAGGCTGGACTTCTAATGCTGCGGGCTGCGCTGCGGCTTGTCCAGGCACCGCATCTTGCCGCTCAAACCGTCGCTCGCGTACCAAAGTACGCGTCGCTCCTCTTTCGCGGCAACCTGCGGCACCTGGACAACCCTCGCCGACATGTGATGTTTAAATTGGGGAATTGAAATGAGAGAAATTACTACTCCAGCGGATCTTAAATACGACGCCAAAGGATTGATTCCTTGTGTGGTTCAGCAATATGACACCGGCGAGGTGCTTATGGTTGCTTGGATGAACGAGGAGTCGGTGGGGTTGACGCTCAAGACCGGCACCACGTGGTTTTGGAGCCGCAGTCGCCAGGAGCTCTGGAACAAGGGCGCGACGAGCGGCAATATGCAAGCGGTCAAGGAGCTCTGGGCCGACTGCGATAGCGATACGCTGCTGGTCAAGGTTGACTCGCCGGGCCCGGCTTGCCACACCGGCAACCGTACCTGCTTCTTTAAGAAACTCGCGTAGGGCGGGCGCTCGATTAGACGCTCGGCCACCAGAAAGGATTGAACTATGGGTGTGCGCACCGCAAACATTCAGGATGGAAATATCGGTGAGACGCTGACAGGTCTGGCCGAGGTGATTCACGGTCGTCGTGATGCATCGCCGCAGGAGAGCTATACCGCGCGTCTGCTGACCGACGTCGAGGATGAGCTGCTCAAGAAGCTTGCCGAGGAGTCGAGCGAGGTGATCATGGCCTGCAAGGATAACGATCACGATCACATCCGCTACGAGGCCGGCGACCTGGTCTACCACCTGCTCGTAACCCTTGAGCGCTACGGTATCACCCTCGACGAGCTTGCCGGCGAACTCAACGCCCGCCGCCACTAGTCATTGGGGACGTTCTTAAACGACT
>CABTZM010000221.1 GCA_902489295.1 uncultured Collinsella sp. | reverse complement strand
CCCCGCTCCCCCCACAGCCGACCCGCCATAGTGCGCCGCCCCAGTGGGCCCCTTTGGCGGGGGGGGGCTCCCCGCCCTGCTGGGTAAATGTGGTGGGCTTACGGGGGGGGGCCCGCCGGCTCGTTATCGTGGCGGGCGCAGTTCTGGGGAGCTCGATGGGTCATCTCGCTAGGTAAAAAGATGGTTCGCGGTGGTATTGTTGCTGTGGGTTTAATTCGATGTGAAAGGGTGACTTTGGTGTCCAAGATGGATTCTACGCTCTCCTATATTACTGACCAGTTGAAGGCGCTTACCTCGATTGCTTCACCTACGGGCTATACCCGTGCGGCTACTGACTATCTAATGGAAACGTTGCGCGATATGGGCTTTGGCCCCGAGCGTTCCAATAAGGGCAACGTGCTCGTTGAGCTTGGCGGCGAGGGCGAGCCGCTCGTACTGGCGAGCCATGTCGATACCCTGGGCGCCATGGTACGCTCCATTAAGGACAATGGTCGCCTGCGCCCCACGACGCTCGGCGGACATCAGTGGTCTACGGCCGATGGCGAGAACTGCACCGTCTACACGCGTGACGGCAATGTGTATACGGGCGTGGTCCTCAATACCGAGCCTTCGGCGCATGTGGCCGATGAGCCGGTCAAGACCATCGAGAAGAACATGGAAATCCTGCTCGACGAGAACGTTGATAGCAAGGATGATGTGCTCGAGCTGGGTATTCAGACGGGCGATATCATCGCCATGGATCCGCGCACCACGGTGACGGAGAGCGGCTACATCAAGAGCCGCTTCTTGGACGACAAGCTGTCCGCGTCGATTCTGCTGGGTTTGGCCCGCGCCGTTGCTGGCGGCGAGGTGACGCTTTCGCGCAAGGTGTCGCTGCTCTTTACCGTGTACGAGGAGGTTGGCCACGGCGGTGCCTTTGTGCCGGCCGACACGCGCGAGATGATCAGCGTTGACATGGGCTGCGTGGGCGACGACTTGGGCTGCACCGAGCGCATGGTGTCGATTTGCGCCAAGGATTCGGGCGGCCCCTACAACTACGATCTGGTGACCACACTGTCCAATATTGCGCGCGAGCTGGAGCTCGATTACGCCATCGACGTGTACCCGCATTACGGTTCCGACGTCGAGGCCACGCTTTCGGCCGGCTATGACATTCGCCATGGCCTGATCGGCCCAGGCGTGTATGCGAGCCACAACTACGAGCGCAGCCACATCGACGGTGTGCGTAACACCTTTGAGCTGGTCCGCGCCTACGTGCAGCGCTAAGGAATCAGTTTGCGACTCGGCTGACCAATCGCTAAGGCCCGATTTCTCGGGCCTTTTTTCGCTTTAGGTCGTTTAGTATTATGATGTAAGTAATCTATTAACTAAACGCGTAAATTACTTAACGAGGTGATGCGGTGTATGGATACGTCTGAGTACTTATCTATGGGTGATGCCGCCCGCCTGTTGGGCGTTACGAAAGCCCGCATATCGCAACTTGCCGCATCGGGGACGCTTGTGTGCGATATTGTGGGCGGCCGGAAGATGGTCGAGTACAATTCTGCGCTCGCTTATCAAAAGGTCCGCAAACGTGGACGCCGTCCTGCGGCCGATGTGGGACGCAAGTTTACGCTGATGTCGGCCGACCATGAGGTCGCGCATGTCTCATTTGATCCGACGCGTGAGTTTCCCTTCGAAATCGCCGAGGTGCTCGATGCGCAGAGGATGCCGTTTGGCACGTGCTCGAGTTCTTCTCCTACGGTGAATAAACGGGAGCTCAACGTGTGGTGGAGCCATCGGTCGGTGCCTGACGTCCGCCCTGGACTCGTCTCGCGCTATCGTGAACTGGGAATTGCCAGTGGCATCGAGGTTCCGGTTCGGTGCCTGGGCTTATCGCTTTCGGATTGTTATTGGCTGCGGCCGGCCGATTGCGCCGAACTCAAATGGCAAAGCATCAATTACTTTGAGAACGAATTTGAGCGATCGGCGCCCGAAGAGCGTTCGGGTTGGCTGGAAGGCATCGGTCTAAATAATCCGGATAACACGTCCGAGGGCGAGCTCCCTAAATCGTGGATGAGCCGAAACGGCATTCGCGTTTTGGCTAAAGGGTGCGGGATGGACGACCAACGGCCCTTTAACGAGGCAGTTGCAACGGCTCTGCATCGTCGCTTGCTTTCCAAGGGGGAGTTTGTTCCTTACACGGTTGAGCGCATGTTCGATGGCCCTGTGTGTCTGTGCGACGACTTTCTTGACGGCCGCGAGGAATATGTTCCGGCTGTTTACGTTAAGAACGCCCTTGGTGGCCAGCGAGGAAGCTCGACGTACGACCGGTACTGCCGCTTTCTTGGTAAGCATGGAGCAGACGAGGCTGCCGTGAGAAGGTCTATGTCGCAGATGATTGTTTGCGATGCCCTTTTGGCCAACAGCGATCGCCATTGGCGAAACTTCGGTATCATCCGCAATGTCGATACCCTGGAGATAAGGCCTGCACCGCTGTTCGATAGCGGTAACTGTCTGTGGTATAACGTGCCAACTGTCTTGCTCGCGGCTGGCGAGTTTGGGTTTGCTGCTAAGCCGTTTGGGCCCGACCCTTCCGTCCAGCTGGCGCTTGCGGACTCGCTCGATTGGTTCGATTCATCGCGGCTCAACGGATTTGTTGATGAGGCGATCGAGATTCTTTCGCAGAGCAAATGGGCCACGGCGGAGGGTCGACTCGAGGCCATTCGCCGCGGCCTTGAGCGTCGCGTAATCGAGGTTGGTGCCGCTGTTGAGGTACTTCGACACGTGCAGCGATAAACCCGCGGCTACTTAAGCGCGCCGGTCACGGTGCCGCCGCCCAGGACGATGTCGCCGCGGTAGATAACGACTGCCTGGCCGGGGGCGATG
>CABTZM010000220.1 GCA_902489295.1 uncultured Collinsella sp. | reverse complement strand
CCCAGCTTCATAAGCGTCCACAGCACCAGACACACCAGCGCATGAAGTAATAGCAGTACGGCAGCAACGACGAGCGAAATCAAGCGGCCTCCCCCTCACCGTTGCCAGCGGGCGCAATGCGCTGCAGCAGGGCCACAACATCCTCGCTGTCGACGGGCTCCACCGTAATGTGCTTGGCGTCCAAGCACGCACAAATAACGGGAAGGTCGGCCTCGGTCGCCTGACGCATGAGCAGGTAAAGCGTGTCGCCATCGACCAGGCCTGCAGCATCGCTCTCGCGAATCGCCGACCCAATGGCGCCGACCAGCTCGCCAACAGGCTCCATGCCCGGCACCACGCGCAGGAGCAAGAAGCTCCCCATCTTGTTGTCCGCAAGCGCTTGCTCGGCGGCAAGCTCCCGGCCAAAGGCATCGTGGTTGAGCACGCACGTGCCGGCAACGCAGCGCTTATCCTGCGCCACGGCCTCGTAATCGAAGGCGCGTCCCAGCGCGCTTTCCACCAGGCCGCACAGGATGCGGAACAGGTTTTGGTAGTACAGGGTCATTTGGCTTTCGGCCACGTAACGCACAAAGATCAACACGGCGGGGGCTCCATCGCGCTCGATCGCATAGCCAAACATCGGAAGCCCCGGCGTCAGTGCGCGGTTCACCCACAAACCAGAGATCGAGCCTTGGAGCACGGGCGCAAGGTCGTCGAGCGAGAGCGAGCGCGGCACATTGTTGGAAATCGCCGGGCTCGCCGCTACCAGGCGCGCAAATGCCCCGCCCGAAACATGGTAGATTGTCACCGAATCGTTCTCGAGAATCTCACCCAGCAGCTCGCAGCACTTGCGGTATATATCACGCGGGTTGAGTACGTCGAGCTCCTGCGTCACGGCAAAGATCTTGCCAAAGCTGTCGTGGCGACCCACAATCTGTCGCTTATAGGCACGCTTGTCCTCAATCGCGTCATGATAGAGCCGCGTTAGGAACGTGTTACGGTTTCGCACAAGCTCGTTCTCGTCACGCTCCGCCTTAACGGCCTCGCTGTTGCGCAGCTGTACATAGCCGCACACGGCGCCCACCACAAAGTACGAAATAAACGGCAGCCAGTTGGAAGGCTCATAGAACAAGCCCTGAAAGGTATAGCCGTACAGGGCAAAATAACTCACGGCCAGACCAATCGACGCCAGCAGCGCGGCGACCAGGCCAAAGTCGAGCCCGTAGAGCGTGCCAATCAGGACCACATAGAGCAAACGATAGTCGAGCACGTTAAGCTGGGCAGATTGGGAGAACAGATGCTCCAGCACCTCGAACAACACCCATGCGAAGCCCGTCTCCAGGCATTTAATGGGCAGCGCGCGCAGCTGAATGCGATCGATGGCCGCACGAAGGGGATTGGTCTTTTTGGTGCGGGTGTTAACCCAGCGGGCGTGGATGGTCGAAAGGTCGCGCAGCAGGTCGTAACGCTGAAACCAGCCATAACGTTTGCGAGCGACATCGCCTGCGGGCAACGCATAGCCGGTCGACTCTCCATAGGCAACGGACAGCCCAGGGAACAGGCCCTGGAGCGCGCCGCCCAAGTCGCCCGTTGTGCGATGGAAAGCATCTGCAACGTCGAGCGTCTCAAAGGTCGCATCCCAGCTATCAAAGACGCGATGGACCAGTACCGCCAGCTCCTCAGCGCACAACAGGGGAAACGGCGCGTCCGCGGCACCTTGGAGCGCGACCGATCCGGTCGAACAGGCTTCGAACAGCGGCACCAAGAAGGGGTCGTTGAGCGCCGCGGAGGCGGTATAGAGAAAGGGTGTGCACAGGATCTTGGCCTGGAGGTCGTCTTGCGAGGCATAGTAACGGCACAGATCATTGGCCGCGCGGGCGATAATGCCCTTACCCGTTTGGGCGGCAGCGTCTGCGGCATCAAGCGAATCGACATTGCTCGCCGCGCCGCCGGTGCGTTCCGCGCCCGCAGGCCCCGCCACAAACAGCAGCTGCACACGGCGGCCCATACAGGCACGAAACACCGAGCGCAGCAACTCAATGTCGCCAAAGGTCTCGGTATGCGGCGTGAGATAAGTGGAGAGGTAGACCACACGGTCGAACTCATAAGCCTGGTCCAGGTGGCGCAGCAGCTCTTTCCACGAGCTGTGAGACGAAGACTCGCGCTGTGCATCGTCGGCAGCTACAACCTGAACATGGTCGCCGGGAAACGCCTTGGCACAAAAGTCGTCGTCAACATATGCGGTATTGCCAACAACCAGCACCTCCATGGCGCGCCCCTTCCCTTTAATTCCACTTTTGTCATAGTCAAACATGCGTATTTTACGCTGTCAACGCGAGCTGGAGCGCCTTTAAGGCTGTTTTAAGAACTTTTTTAGAGGATGTGGGAGTGGCAACTCGTCCGACCCAGGCTCATTGAGAAGCTGCTATTCGCTCTGAAAAGGCACATCGCAATCTGCTGACAGCTCTGCAGGGAGAATGCCAGGCGATGGACATTGCTCTCGCACGGAATCATTGGATGAAAGAAACGGCAGTTCTTTGGAATAACTGACGATAACCTGCGGAACGATCTTAATGCCCAGAGCAAGTTCGAACTTTGCAATCGTCTTCAAAGTCATATTAGGTTGAGAATTCAAGAGCTTAGAAAGCGACTGAAGGCTTATGCCCATACGATTTGCCAGCTCACTTTTGCTCAATCCCAAATGTTTCATTTCACGATGAACAATAAACTCAATATCTAGTGCATGTTCATAAGCGCGCGTTTCGATACTTTCTGTTTCGGCATAAAAATCAGATAGATCTACTTTAATCATTGTATTCTCCGTTTCGAAAACCATGTATAAAAGTCAGCGCTCAGATTCCAGAAGCTGACGTGCTATTCTGGCCGATCATTGTTT
>CABTZM010000219.1 GCA_902489295.1 uncultured Collinsella sp. | reverse complement strand
GGGCGGAGCATGGCCACCGGACCCATCGAAACACATCTCCACCGTTCCTTCAACTGGGAAAACGGCGCCCCCGGGGCCCGGGTGGGGCCGCGGGGGCGTTCAGCTGGCTGCGGGAACGGGCTATCCGCCTAATGTGTTCGGCTGAGATCGGAAATCAACCTCCGCGCCCGAACGGGCACAAGGGTGCTTAAGGCCGACTTAATCACCCACGCTTGTTGTGTGTGGCATGCGCCCCCTCGGGCATAATGGAGCGCGAGAGGAGCACGCATGAACGAGCGCATTTTGGTAGTTGATGACGAAAAGGCCATCGCCGACTTGGTTGGTATCTACCTTACAAAAGAAGGCTTTGACGTACAGGTCGCCTATAGCGGGGCCGATGCTGCCAAGGCAATCTTGGAGCAGGAGTTCGATCTTGCGCTGCTGGATGTCATGCTGCCCGATATCGATGGGCTTGAGTTGCTGCGTACGATCCGTTCCAGCCATACCTATCCCGTGATCATGCTGACGGCGCGCGATGCCCAGCAAGACAAGATCGAGGGCCTTTCGCTTGGCGCGGACGATTACGTGGTTAAGCCGTTCCGTCCGCTTGAGCTCATCGCGCGCGTGCATGCTCAGCTTCGTCGCTACACCAGCTACGGTAGCCGCGCGCAGGTGGCCGAATCGCCGACCATCCAGCTCGACGGCCTGGAGATCAACCGCGATGCTCGTTCCGTAATGGTGGACGGTGCGCCGGTGCGCCTCACGCCCATCGAGTATTCCATCTTGCTGTATCTGGTCGAGCATCGCGGCAGTGTGGTGGCCGTGGAGGATCTGTTCCGCGCGGTGTGGAACGAGGATTTTATGCCCGGCTCCAACAATACGGTGATGGTGCACATTCGCCACCTGCGCGAAAAGATCGGTGACGACGCTCAAAAGCCGCGCTTTATCAAAAACGTCTGGGGCGTCGGCTACATAATCGAATAACGCCTTTGATGGTGGGGAAGTGGATATGACAAAAGACGATAGGCAGGCATTCGAGGTGCCCGATCGACTCTTTGAATACGTGAGGTCGGTCATCGACAACCGCGCGCTTGCAACGGTGCTGCTCTTTTTGCTGAGCCTGCTGCTGATTGGCATCGATAACATCGCTGGAATCTTGGCGGTGCTGCTTGTCGGCTTTTTGCTGATCGATCGATTTGAAATCGTACGCCGCTGCGTGGTGATTGGCGGTGCCGCGTGGGCCATGACGTTGGCGATTGGCGCCATGGCACTCGGCGGCATCGAAGGGCCGGTGCTGTTCGATGCCGGCTTTGTATTCAACATGCTTGGCTTTGTGCTGGCGCTTGCCGTGTGCGTGCTGTTCTTTTGCGGCCGCGCCCTGTACTACCAGGGCTATGAGCAGGGCGAGCAGCATGCCGATTGTGTGCTGGCCGCTCGTATTCAAGATCGCCTGATCGATCACCCCGACACCTGGGACAACATCGACGGCGACTTCCTGGAGGTCGAGGGCGCACTCAACCGTGTGCGCGATCGCGAGCGCAAGGTGCAACAGGCCTTGCGTGACGAGTCTCATCGCAAGGACGATCTGGTCACGTACTTGGCACATGACCTACGCACCCCGCTTGCCAGTGTGGTGGGCTATCTTTCGCTGCTTCAAGAGGCTCCTGAGCTGCCGGTTGAGCAACGTGCGCACTTTACGGGCGTGGCGCTCGACAAGGCGCACCGGCTCGATGCGCTCATCGAAGAGTTCTTCGATATCACGCGCTTTGACTTCCACGATATCGTGCTCACGCGCGGCTATGTTGATCTGGGGTTGCTGCTGGCTCAGGTGGCTGACGAGTTCTATCCCATCCTCAACGAGCAGCATAAGGAAGCCCAGGTTGATATTCGCGAGGACCTGACGGTGCTCGTGGATGGCGATAAGATGGCCCGCGTGTTTAACAACATCATGAAAAACGCCGTCGCCTATAGCTATGAGGGCTCGACTATCACGATTGAGGCCAGGCGCCAAGACGATGGCGGCGTGCGCGTGCGCTTTATCAATCAGGGCGATCCTATCCCTGCGGCTAAGCTCAAGGTGATCTTTGAGAAGTTCTATCGCCTGGATGCGGCGCGTGCGACCAATCGCGGTGGTGCCGGCCTGGGCCTTGCTATTGCCAAGGAGATCATCGCGGCACACGGCGGTACCGTTGCATGTGAATCGACGCCCGAACACACGATATTCACCATCGAGCTGCCCGCCGCATAGCTAGCGTGCCCTTACAAACACTTGACAATGTGCTCACGTGCGTATGAGCCGCGATTCCTACTATCGATACTGCTGAATTGATATCGATATGGAGGTGTGCGGTATGACGGCTGCTGCGGCTGTGGAGCCCACGGAGCTTGAAGAACTCATGGAAGCGCAGGCCGAGGCCGCGCATGAGCGCGAGGTTGGGGATGCGACTCGCCCCACGGCAGAGGATCTTGCCGCCTCGCCGACGCGCATCGACGTCGAGGGCCTCGACCTGTTCTATGGCGACCACCATGCGCTCAAGGACGTGAATATCAAGATCCGCGACAAGCAGATCACCTCGTTCATCGGGCCTTCGGGCTGCGGAAAGTCCACGTTGCTGCGCTGCTTTAACCGCATGAACGACGGCATCAAGGATTGCCGCATCGAGGGCAAGATTGCGCTCGATGGTCAAGATATCCTGGGCGATTGCGACATCTGCCGTTTGCGCCAGCGTGTGGGCATGGTGTTCCAACGCCCCAACCCATTTCCCATGAGCATCTACGACAACGTCGCCTACGGTCCTCGCGGTATGGGTGTGCGCGACCGCGCCGTGCTCGATGAGCTGGTCGAGGACTCCCTGCGTCGCGCTGCCCTGTGGGACGAGGTCAAGGACAAGCTCAAAGAGTCGGGCCTGGGTCTTTCGGGTGGACAGCAGCAGCGCCTGTGCATCGCCCGCGC
>CABTZM010000218.1 GCA_902489295.1 uncultured Collinsella sp. | reverse complement strand
GGCTCGCGAGCCGTCATTTTGGGCTCGGGCGATATCGGGCTGATCATGGCACGTCGCTGCACGCTCGAGGGGATTTCGGTCGAGGGCGTATACGAGCTCATGCCGTACGCCAACGGTCTGCGCCGCAACGTCAAGAACTGCCTTGACGACTTTGGCATTCCGCTGCACCTGTCCACAACCGTCACGCGTGTGATCGGACACGATCGCGTGGAAGCAGTCGAGGTGAGCCAAGTCGACGAGAGCCTGGCGCCCATTCCGGGGACCGAGCGCATCGTTCCGTGCGACACACTGCTGCTTTCGGTGGGCTTGATTCCCGAGAACGAGCTTTCGGTGGGCGCGGGCGTTGAGCTTGACCCACGTACGCGCGGCGCCGTGGTGGACCAGAGCCTGCAGACGGGCGTACCGGGTATCTTTGCCTGCGGCAACGTGCTGCACGTGCACGACCTGGCCGACAACGTGACGACCGAGTCTGAGCGCGCCGGCGCAGCTGCGGCGGCGTACGCGCTGGGGACCGACGCGGGCACCGTTCCGAGCTGCGAGCTCACCGTCTCCCCTGCCGGCATCGCGGGCTACGCGCTGCCGGGACGCATTACGGCTGTGGCGCTCACCAAGCTCAACTTCCGCGTGCGCCGACCCGTCGACGCCGCCCGCGTGCGTATTCTGGCAGGCGGCGAGGAACTGTTCGCAGGCAAGGTCCGTGCATTTAAGCCGAGCGTCATGGAAAGCTTCCCGCTGCCGGCGAAGGTGATTCAGCGCGCACTCGACCTAGGTGCTAGAGAGATTAATCTGTCTGTCGATCCCATTGAGGAGGCATAGCCCATGAGCACGAATGCGACCGAGACGCTGCAGTTCAACTGCACCACCTGCCCATCCGAATGCCTCCTGACCGTAGAGGTAGAGCGTGACGCAGACGGCGCCGTGGTAGAAGTGCGCTCCGTAACCGGCAACAACTGCCCACGCGGCGATAAGTTCGCGCATCAGGAGCTCACCTGCCCCATGTGCGTGCTCACCACCACCGTGGCCGCATCCGGCGGCGACGAGGCGCTTCTGCCTGTGCGCACGGCCGAAGCCATCCCGCTGGCACTCCACGCCCAAGCCATGGACCTTATCCGAGGCCTAGTCGTCAACGCCCCCATCCGCATGGGCGACGTAGTCCTACCCAACCTCCTAGACACCGGTACCGACCTAATCGCCAGCATGGACATCGACCCAGCCTAAGCAGCTAATTTAGGACGGGACTCTTTTAGCTACCCCACCATCCACCCCGCCCTCCTCAGTTGCGGTGAAATAGTTCCTGTTTTCCGCCAAAACCCCGGCATCCAGGAACTATTCCACCGCAACTTTCTTTGAGAATCGTGCATTTTGCTGCTACTCGGTTAGTGCTATTTCAAAACTACCCCGGTTTACGGGGCCAAATCGATAACCACCAACCACACCGACCATTTTCGATTTTCGCCAAGCCATCTACCTGCGGTTTTATTTTTTCCATTTTGGTCATGGTCAGCCAAGAGCAATCCAGCCCCGTAATCCGGCATAGTTTTGAAAGCAGACCAGGGGTAGTTAATTTGGGACGGGGCTATTTTAGCTACCCTTGACTGTCGACGAATTATTCGAGGCCAGAAGAAGTATCAGCTGGCATATTGGGGCAGCTAAAATAGCCCCGTCCCAAATTAACTACCCTAGCGAAAGGATGTTTCATGGCACATGTCGATGACCAGCGTGTGGCGCGCGTACTCGATGCGCTCGAGGCTCAGCACCCCGGCGCACAGCTGCTCGTAAACGACCCGTGGTCGATTTACTATCTGACCGGTTTTTATGCCGATATGTTCGAGCGTTTTTGCGGCGTGCTGCTCGCACGCGATAGCGAACCTGTGATCTTGGTCAACGCGCTGCATCAGCTGCCCGAGTACGACAATGCCCGCGTGGCCTATCACACCGATACTGACGTCGTGGCCGACGCCATCGTTCGCGAGGTCAATCCGAACAAACCGCTCGGCATCGACACCGTCATGCGTTCCGGCTTTTTGATGCCACTCATGGAGCGCCACGCAGCCAGCGAGTTTTTCCTGAGCGACTTTGCCGTCACCGCCGCGCGCACCCACAAGGATGACGCCGAACAGGAGCTCATGCGCGCGTCCTCGGCCGCTAACGACGCCGTGATGGCCGACGCCATCAAGCTCGTCCACGAAGGCGTGACGGAGCGCGAGATTGCCGACCAGATGCTCGGTCTGTATCGCAAGCACGGCTGCGAGGGCTTTAGCTTTCCGCCCATCGTGAGCTTTGGTGCTAACGCCGGCGACCCGCACCACGAGCCCGACGACACCGTGCTCAAGCGCGGCGACGTGGTGCTGTTCGACATTGGTGGACGTCGCCGCAACTATTGCTCGGACATGACGCGCACGTTCTTTTGGGGCGAGCCGGACGAGGAGACGGCACGCATCTACGACATCGTGCGCCGTGCCAACGAGGCCGCCGAGGCGCTCATCGCACCGGGCGTGCGCATGTGCGACCTGGACCGCGCCGCGCGCGGCGTGATTGAGGATGCGGGCTATGGGCAGTACTTTACACATCGCCTGGGACACTCGATCGGCCTGCAGGACCACGAGCCGGGCGATGTCTCGCTCGTCAACGATCAAGTCGTAGAGCCTGGCATGACGTTCTCCATCGAACCGGGCATCTACCTCCCCGGCCGCACCGGCGTCCGCATCGAGGACCTGGCCCTGGTGACCGAGAACGGCGTCGAGATTCTCAACGCCTACCCCCACGATCCAGTCCGCCTAGACTAGCCAATGTGACAAAGGGACAGCCCCTTTGTCACATTGCGATTACGTCGCGCCACGAAAACGAGCTATCTACTACGTTTAACCCGCATGGGTCGACCACACCCGCGTTTTCGCAAAACCAGCAAGCCGTCTACCTGCACTGATAATTG
>CABTZM010000217.1 GCA_902489295.1 uncultured Collinsella sp. | reverse complement strand
ATCGACAAGTTCGACCTGCTCGGCCTGGGCGGAGCCCAGCCCCAGCTCTCCGCGGAAGGGGATGAGGACGATGACTTCTAGTCCCGAGAACAAGATCACGCGCTCCGACCTCGTCAAGAGCGCCGTCAACGTCGGCGCCCTGGGCATGGAGTTCTCCTGGACCTACTACAAGCAGATGAACATCGCCTTCTGCCTGATGGTCGCCAACATGCTCAAGAAGATCTACGCCGGCCGCCCCGACGACTACGCCGAGGCCCTGCACCGCCACTGCGCGTTCTTCAACATCACCGTCCAGTTCGCCCCGTTCGTCGGCGGCATCGCGATGGCCATGGAGGAGAAGGTCGCCCGCGGCGAGATCGAGCCCGAGAGCGTCAACGACGTCAAGGCCGCCCTCATGGGTCCGCTGTCCGGCATCGGCGACTCCATCTTCCTGTCGACGCTGCGCGTGGTCGCCGCCGCGGTGGGCATCAGCCTGTGCCAGGCCGGCAACCCCTTCGGCCCCATCGCCTTCCTGCTCATCTACAACGTCCCCGGCTTCGCGCTGCGCATCTGGGGCGCCGTCAAGGGCTACGAGCTGGGCGTGGGCTTCCTGGACGAGGCCCAGAGGACCGGCCTCATGCAGAAGATCATGACCTGCGTGGGAATCGTGGGCGTCATGGTCGTGGGCGCCATGTGCAAGGACATGTTCTGGGCCAGCATCCCGGTGGCCATCGGCTCGGGCGAGGACGCCCAGACCCTCCAGGACATCCTGGACGGCATCATGCCCGGCATGCTCGGCATGATCGCCTTCTGGCTGTACTACTGGCTGCTGTCCAAGAAGATCAACCCCATGGTGCTGATCGTGGCCACCATGGTCGTGGGCATCATCGGCGCGTTCTTCGGCGTGCTGGCGTAAGGGCCCGACCTATTATCTGCCCCCAAGGGAAACGGCGACCCGTTGTGGTCGCCGTTTTTTATTACCGAAAGCTAGTTGGAGGTGCTTCGTGATTCGATCTGACAATCCACCCGATAATGGCGTGAGCGGGGCGATGTATCTATTTGGCACGGCGCTCTTGTGGAGTTTTATCGGCATCCTCGTTCGCGCCAATTCGCAGTCAGCTCTTTTGATCGGTGCCGTTACGGCAATATTTATGGCGCTCTTTATCCTGCTCGTCGGTAGGCCCGTCCTCCGCGTCAGCCGTCTTATTGTCCTTGTGGCCGTCTGCAACTTCGTGACGGGCACTACGTTTAACTTTGCCAACCAGCTCACGACGGTCGGCAACGCGATCGTCCTGCAGTACACCTCGATGATTTTTGTTATCGTGTATCAGTCGCTCGCAACTCGCACGTTGCCCTCGCCTGCGAAGATTGCCTCCGTGTTGGTTGCTTTTACGGGTATGGGACTTTTCTTTTTAGGCGATTTGAGCGCCGAGGGCATGCTAGGCAACCTGCTTGCCGTCATTTCGGGAGCCACCTTTGGGCTGTGTTTCTTTTTGAACTCTCGCCCCGATGCGTCGCCCATGGTGTCCTCGCTCATCTCCTGCGGTATCTCGATGCTGCCGATCGTCTATTTTGCCGGCGCCCTAGACTCCGTGAGGCCATTTGAGTGGGGGCTCATGCTGGTGCATGGCCTTTTTTGCAGTGGCCTTGCGAGCGTGCTGTATGCCAAGGGGATCGCGCGAACCAACGCGTTTGCGGCCAACTTGGTTTGCATGAGCGAGGTCGTGCTCGCTCCCTGCTGGTCGGCGCTCTTCTTTGGCGAGGTCTTTCGCTGGAACGAGTTTTTGGGCGCGGCGATTATCGTTTTGGTAATTGTGGCCAACTTGGCATCTGATGCCTTTGGCGATGGCTTTCTGGTGGCGCTTGTCCGCCATCGAAACAAAGAGCGCGCCTGATGAGATACGTCTGCCGTTTACGGTAAAAAACACCCCGCTGAGCGAGTGGTATTAAATAGCAAGAACCTGCATATCTATAATTGGTATCAAATCATTTGTGCCTGGCATGGGTGTTAGCAGCACACCAGGTACGCTTCGAGCCGTGGAATCGAACTCCCGGAATTGATATCAACAACGCGCGCGACGGGAGTGACGACGGTTCGAGATTCCTTATTGGGAGGAATTCTGCTTGTCCAAGCAATCCTCGTCGGCTTAGTCGGAGCGTTTGGATGCCTCGACTACCAGCTCGGCACCCTCTACGCGTTCCGCCCCATCGTCCTGTGCCCGCTCGTGGGCCTGGTGCTGGGGGACCTGCAGACCGGCCTTGCCGTTGGCGCCAGCTTGGAGCTACTGTTCATGGGCTCGATCTCCATCGGCGCTTACGTACCGCCTAACGAAACCGTCGGCGGCGTGCTCGCCTGCGCGTTTGCCATTCAGCTCGGTCAGGGTACCGAGACGGCCATTGCGCTCGCCATGCCCATCGCCGTCCTTTCGCTGACGATCGGCAACATTACGGATGCTGGATTCTCGATCATTGTTGACATTGCTGACAAGTGCGCTGCCAAGGGCAACCTCAAGGGTATCTACGTGGCGCATTGGAGCATGGGCCTCTTTGGCTGCCTTGAGTACTTCCTGCTGTGCGGCGGCGCATTCTACCTGGGCTCCGACGCCATCCAGGGCCTGCTCGACTTCATCCCGACCTTTGTGATCGATGGTTGCGGCGTTGCCGCCAACATCCTGCCTGCCATGGGCTTCGCCATGCTCGGCCGCCTGGTGCTCACCAAGCAGCTCGTGCCCTTCTACTTCCTGGGCTTCCTGCTGTGCTCCTACGCCAACGTGCCCGTCCTGGGCGTCGCCCTGATCGCCATCATCATCGGCATCGACAAGTTCGACCTGCTCGGCCTGGGCGGAGCCCAGCCCCAGCTCTCCGCGGAAGGGGATGAGGACGATGACTTCTAGTCCCGAGAACAAGATCACGCGCTCCGACCTCGTCAAGAGCGCCGTCAACGTCGGCGCCCT
>CABTZM010000216.1 GCA_902489295.1 uncultured Collinsella sp. | reverse complement strand
GATGGAGGTCGGTCAGCCTGTGGAGGCCCTGCCCATCGAGCTGGTCAACACGAGCAAGGCCGAGGTGACCATCGAGTCCGTCACCGTTGATTCCGATGCGTTTGTCGTGACAAAGGGGAATTCCGCGGTGGCTCCCGAGGGGATCGATTCGAGCTGGAAGATTTCTCCGGCTGCGGGCATCGCGGCCGGCACGCATGAGGCCGTGGCGACGGTGACGTACCGTGCGGCGGGTTCGAGCGCTGAGGCGCGCCAGCTCAGCGTCCCGCTTGCGGTGACGGTCTCGCCGGCGAACGTGCAGGTGGCGATTTCGGTCGAGAAAATCGGCGGGGATTCGCTGCGCTTGAGCGCGACGGTTTCGGGCGTTGAAGGGCTGGAGCATCGGATTGAGTACGCGCTGTGCGATTCGCCCAATCCGCCCATGGAGGCTCCGGTGCTTCTGGGGGACGAGCCCTCGGTTCAGGGCAACCCGCTCAACACGTGGACAGCCGACCCGGTGTTCACGAGCCTGATGCCGGGCGAGAAATACTATGCCTTTGCGCGCGTGAAGGGTCTGCCCGGCCTCGACGCGGTGACATCGGATGAGGTCCAGGTCGATTTGGGCCCCGCCGAGCCTGGCCCCGAGCTTCCTGGTCCCGATGGCGGCAATGGCAATGATGGCAATCAGGGCGGCAATGGCAACGGTGGCGATAGCGGCAACGGTGGCGACAACGGCGGCGGTGACCATGGTAATGGCAATGGCGGTGACAGCGGCGACGGCAACGGCAACAGCAACGGTGGCGATGGGTCCGACGGCAGCGGCAGTGCTCCCGACGGCTCCGAGAAGCCTCAGCGACCCGAAGGCGAGCAGTCTCAGCCGGATGCCGAGCTCGATACATCGGAGGAAACGCCCGGCGCGAGCGGTAAGCCTGCCAACGGTAAGCCCGCCAGCGGTTTGCCCTCGACGGGCGATGCTTCAACGCCGATGGCCCTGGGGGCTTTGGCGCTTGGCCTGAGCACGGCGTTTGCCGGTTTGATGCAAAGGCTTCGCCGGTTCTAGGTGATTGATCGGGCTGTTGTGGTGACACCGCACGGGTGATAGGTGGGCGCGGTCGGCGAACGGGTCTTGACTCCGGACGCCGGCCGCGCAATGCTAAGAGATCCGATCCATGTGCGCCCTTCCCAAGGAGGAGGGCTTTGCATGGACCTTTTTATTGAGCAACGGAAATCTATTGGATCCCAAGCGGCTTGTACCGTTTTGGACGATTCGCCTCACTCTGTCGCTTATGAAGAGTATCAGGCTGAGCTGGCCTTCGACCGCAGGCGAGTTCGCAGGCGTCGGGTGTTGGCCGTGCTTCGGACCCTTGTACTCATCTTGGCCGTGCCCGTCCTTCTGGTGGCGGTGTTCATCGCCTCCTACGCGCTGACGTTCGTGTTGAGTGGGGCCAGTCCCGAGGAAGTCGTGGAAGCGCTCGCCGACTGCTTTAAGATGGTTTGGGAGAATGTCAGGTCGGTCGGCGCCTCGTGGGGCATTTGGCCGTTTGAGTGAGGGCAATGGCATGGGCATGGAACTGGTTGCGGCGTTGGCTTCCGTTGCGGCTGCGGTGTGCGCGGCCACGGCGATCGCGATGCAAGTGCGCGCACATCGTGAGCTCGAGCGCAGCCGTGCGCGCATGGATGAGGCGAGCGAGCAGATGGCGCGCGCAAATGAAGCGCTCGTCTCCGTCCAATCTGTGCTCTCCCAGGTGCTCACGACGACGCAGGCGACACTCAACCAGGCGGCCAGCACCTCGATCATCGAGCAGCAACATTTCGACTCGCAGGTGCGTGCGATCGACCAGGTGAGTTCCAAGGCCGACGAGGCGCGTCGTGAAATCGCCCAGAATCTCGAGCAGAATCGCGGGGCGGTGGAGCAGCGCCTAGACAAGGTCCGCGAGACCGTCGACGCGCAGCTCAGCGCTATTCGTCGGGATAACGAGCTCAAGCTCGAGGCAATCAGGGCCACGGTGGATGAGAAGCTCGCCACCACCCTCAACGACCGCCTCGGGGCTTCGTTCAAACAAGTGAGCAGCCAGCTCGAGGCGGTGTATCGCGGTCTTGGCGACATGCAGAACATCGCCTCGGGGGTGGGCGATCTCAAGCGCGTGCTCTCGAATGTGAAAACGCGCGGCATCTTGGGCGAAGTCCAGCTTGGTGCGATCTTGCGGGACATACTGACGGCGGACCAATACGCCGAGAACGTGGCCACGAAGCCAGGGAGCGCGGAGCGCGTGGAGTTTGCGGTCAAGCTGCCCGTCGAGGGCGGCGATCCCATTTGGCTGCCCATCGACTCCAAGTTCCCCGGGGACACCTACGGGCATTTGCGCGACGCCATCGAGGCGGGCGATGCGGAAGGGGTGGCGGCGGCGCGCCGAGCCCTCGAGCAGGTGATCAAAGCCGAGGCCAAAGATATCTCCTCCAAGTATCTGAGCGTTCCGGAGACCACGAACTTCGCAATCATGTTCTTGCCGTTCGAGGGGCTATATGCCGAGGTGGTGGACCGTCCCGGTCTTATCGAATGCTTGCAGCGCGACTATCAGGTGAACATCGCGGGCCCTTCGACCATGGCGGTCATCTTGAACAGTCTGCAGATGAGCTATCAGACCTTTGCCTTCCAGCGCAGAGCGGATGAGATCCAAAGGGTCTTGAGTGCCGTGAAAGCTGAGTTTCCCAAATACCAGACGGAGTTGCGCCGCGCACTTCGGCAGATCGAAACGGCGGGCAAGACCGTCGACGGCATCATCAACACCCGCACGAATGTGATTGAGCGCAAGCTCAAGAGCGTCACCGCGATGGAGGATGACGCCCTGGCGGCCGAGTTGCTCGAGATCTCGGATGTATCCAGCGATGTAGCGGACGACGAAGAGTAAGCAAGGAGCGTGCACGAATCATGCCACGTGAGACGAATGCGGCCAAGCGCGAG
>CABTZM010000215.1 GCA_902489295.1 uncultured Collinsella sp. | reverse complement strand
CGAGCAACTCGTCGTAGAACTCATAGAACGGGTTCTCGTTACCGGTGACCTCCATCCAGCCAAACAGCAGTGAGCCGCCGCGGCTCACGATGTTCATCAGGCGGCCGGTCTCCTTAAAGGTCTTGGTGACCGACTTGTTGATGCCGCAGTGAATGGTCATAAAGTCCACGCCGTCCTCGGCATGCGCGCGCACGACTTCGAACAGGTCGTCCTTGGTGAGCTTGACCAGCGGCTTTTCCATGTAGCCGATGGCGTCGTACATGGGGACGGTGCCTACCATGAGCGGCGTCTCGTCGATGAGCTGCTGGCGGAACTGGCGCGTCTTGCCCGAGTTGGAGAGGTCCATGATGGCGTCGGCGCCAAAGTCCTCGGCGATCTTGACCTTCTTCCATTCCTCGGCGGCATCGGCCTTGTCGCCCGAGATGCCCAAGTTCACGTTGACCTTGGTGGACAAGCCCTCACCGACGCCAAAGGCGCGCATGCCCTTTTTGATGTGCACGATGTTGGCGGGAATGGCGATGCGGCCGTCGGCCACGCGCTCGCGGATGTACTCGGGGTCGCGATGCTCGCGCTCGGCGACCTCCTTCATCTGCGGTGTGATCTGCCCGGCGCGGGCGAAGTCGATTTGCGTGACGAGCTTGGGCTCGGTCTGTGTGCTCATTGGCACGGCTCCCTTCGTTGGCATTACCCATATCAGGTTTGCGGGTCAGGGCGGGCGCGCCCAGTCTCAGCCTGCCGTCTTGTCCTGCAAGCTCCCCGTTTATGTGGTGGGCTCAAGTATAGCCTGAATGGGTACGATTGGGCCAACAAGCGTGCCTGTGGGGAGGCGAACATGGAAGACAAGCATCTATATCGAGAGACACAATGGGATGTATCGGCCGAGGAAAGCCGTGCGCACCATGGCCTTGTCGCGATTGGTTTTGCGGTGCTTGCCGTGTTGGTGATTGCCTTTTGTATTTGGACGTTCGGCGGTCGTGGCGGCGTCACCTGGGGGTTTGAAGCCGACGATGCCCTGCCGATTATGACCATGAAAGTTTCTGGTGGCAACACGGTTGCCGCACCGGGCGACTATTGGTATCCGCGCGACGAGTTTGTGCAGCTGCAGTTGAGCGGCGGGTCTATTCCGGGCGAAGAAATCGAACGCGTGACGTTTGATGAGGCACTCAAAACACTCATGGTGAAGCTCAAAGATCAGGGCGATGTGCCCACGACCATGGATATCGCTCTGACGGAGTGGCGTCTGGAACCTCCGTCGGGCGTTACGGTATCCGACGTAGAGCACGTTAAGATTACCTACCAAGATGGCTCGACGAGCGAGATTGCAAAGGCCGATGGCTTGGCGGAGTAACGGGGTGTTTGGAAACGGCGGGCCTATAGTGCCTGCGCGTTCATGAAAACCAGGGTGTTTTTGTCTGAAAGCTCGGGGATGTGCCGATAGCCGATGTTGAATGCGGTAAGTTCGCTTGCATCCTCGAGCTTGTTTTCTGCCATCCACCGCACCATGGAGCCGCGCGCCTTTTTGCTGGCGGTCGACCGTTGGATGGGCTTCCCGTTGCGGATGCCCTCGCCAAAGAGGCATGTGACGGCCGTGGCGTCGCCCGCGAGGTGGGGCAGAACGGCTTTGGCATACTCTACGCTGGCGAGGTTGACGATCGTGGTGTTTGAGCCTGCCGGGGCGATAGCCCGCGCGAGCTTATCGCTCCAAAATGCGTAGAGGTCTCGGGCACCGTCGACGACAAGCTTCGCGCCCATCTCCAGCCGATACGGTTCGACGGCATGAAAGGGACGAACGCACCCGTAGAGGCCGGAGAGGATCCACAGATGGTCTTGCAGCCATGCGAGCTGCGCGGAATCCATCACCACGGGTGCCATGCTCTGGTATTGAATGCCGTGATAGGACATGACGGCAGGGGAGATGTGACGGGCGAGTGCGGGATTGTCGAGATCGCCGCTTTTCAGGATGGGCCCGAACTCATGCAGGGTGTTGAGGCAAGGTCCCAGCAGTTTGTCACTCACGTTCCATAGCGCCTGCAGGCCGCCGCTGCCTTCATTCCGCTCGATATCTAGCAGTGCGCGGTGGAGGCGAGCCGTCTCGCGCACAAAGGGTGGGATGCCCAGGACTTCAAAAGCATCTTGGGCCGCGCGCATCTGCTTGGCGGGCGAAATGATGACCTGCAGCATGGGCTCTCCTCTGCCAAAAAAGTTGCGGTGGAATACGGTCTGTTTTGGCCGTTTATGGGCCAGTTTAGTCCGTATTTCACCGCAACTGATGAAGGGTTGGTTAGGCTCGCTCGATGAAGGCCTTGTAACCGCGATATGCCTCGTAGATGTCGGCCTTGTTGGCGACCTCCCACAGGGCGTGCATGGACAGGACGGCAACGCCGGAGTCGATGACGTTCATGCCGTACTTGGCCATGATGTAGGCGATGGTGCCGCCGCCACCAGCGTTGACGCGGCCGAGCTCGCAGGTCTGGAAGTCCACGCCGGCCTCGTCCATGATGTCGCGGATGAGGGCCACATACTCGGCGTCGGCGTCGTTGGAGCCGCCCTTGCCGCGGCTGCCCGTGTACTTGTTAAAGCACAGGCCGCGACCCATGAAGGCTGCGTTCTTGGTTTCGAACTTGCCGGCGTAGCCCGGGTCGAAGCCGGCGGACACGTCAGAGGAGAGCATACGACTATGGGCGAGTGCACGGCGAAGGGCCAGCGGGCTGTCCTTGCCGGCAAGCGTCATAATCTCGGCGACGGTGTTCTCGAAGAAGCGGCTCGTCATGCCGGTGGCGCCTACGGAGCCAATCTCCTCCTTGTCGACGATGAGCGTGATGCTCGTGCGCTCCACGTTGGCCACATTGATCTGGGCGAGCATGGAGGGGTAGGCGCAGACGCGGTCGTCGTGGCCATAGCCCAAAATCATGGAGCGGTCGAGGCCCATGTCGCGGGCGGG
>CABTZM010000214.1 GCA_902489295.1 uncultured Collinsella sp. | reverse complement strand
GTCTTGCCCACCCCGCCTTGGCCTACGAGCACCACGTTCCTTACGTTGCCGGTCTTGGGAGCACCCATGATGACCTCCTTGCAGGGTCGCGCGCGATGCGCGACGCCAACGGGGAGAGTTCGCGGTCGGTGCCGTCCCGGGAGCAGCATGGTCGGCAACCGAGCCGACTCACCCTCCAAATGTCCTATGCCACCACCCTACCCTTGCAGCCGCCCATCCATGCACACCTTTCGGCACGCGTATGGTTACGAGCGGCGAGAGGAAGAGACAAGCTTGTGGGGCAATTATTGAACCCCGTCGATGTAAACAAAAAGCCGCCACAGACCGTAAGACCTGTGGCGGCTTCGCCTCAATTAATAGTTGAGTAAATACCTGAGTCTATCCCTCGATACGGCTCAAGAACTCACGCGTGCGCTGCTCGCGCGGATGGTCGATAACCTGCTCGGCAGATCCCTCCTCGACAATGCGACCGCCGTCCATAAAGACCACGCGGTCGGCAACATCGCGCGCAAATTGCATCGCGTGGGTCACGATTACCATCGTCATATTCTGCGCCGCCAGGTCCTTAATGACACGCAGCACCTCGGCCGTCAGCTCGGGATCGAGTGCCGAGGTCGGCTCGTCAAAGAATAAGATTTCCGGATCGAGCGCCAGGGCGCGGGCAATACTCACGCGCTGCTGCTGACCGCCCGAAAGCTCACACGGCACCTTGTTCTCGTTGCCCGTAAGCCCCATCTGCGCGATCAACTCACGCGCACGCGTCTCCGCCTGCTCGCGCGGGCGCTTAAGCACGCGGATCGGCGCGTCGATGATGTTTTTCATCACCGTATAGTGCGGGAACAGATTGTAGTTCTGGAACACCAGACCAAACCGCGAGCGCGCCTGTTTGGGCACGTCGCCTTTCGCATAGACCGCACCCGGCCCCGCGTCCGTCGCAACGGCAAGGTCGCCAAACGAAAGCGAGCCTCCGTCGAGTGTCTCGAGCAGCGTGGCACACCGCAGCAGCGTAGACTTACCGCCGCCCGAAGGTCCGATAATCGCCACGACCTCACCGCGCTTGACTTCGAGTGAGATATCCTTGAGCACCTCATTGCCGCCAAACGCCTTACGCGCGCTTTCGATTTTCATCACTGAGTTAGTCATGATAATAGTCCAGCTTCTTTTCGGCGGCGCCCAGCAGCATCTCGACCACAAAGTTAAAGACCCAGTAAATCAGCGCCGCGATCGCAAACGGCACCATGCTCACTTGCGAGGCAACCAGCGCCTTGGCCGTCGAGAACATCTCCCCCACGCCGATGGCAAACGCCAGCGATGTGTCCTTGACCAGCGTGATGATCTCGTTGCCCATCGCCGGCAAAATGCGTTTGGCAACTTGCGGCATCACGATGTACAAAAATGTCTGCAGACGCGAGTAGCCCAGCACCTCGGCGGCCTCATATTGACCACGCGGAATCGACTGCAGGCCCGAGCGATAGATCTCGGCAAAGTAGCCGGCGTAGTTGATGATGAACGCCACAACGCACGCCGTCCACTTGGAATCGGGCGTGAGCGAGATGCCGAACACGTAGTACGGGGCGAAGTAGATGGCAAACATCTGTAGCATGAGCGGCGTGCCGCGCATGACCGAAATATAGATGCGCGCGATCCAGCGAAGCGGCGCAATTTTGCTCATGCGCATAAACGCCACGGGAATTCCCAGCGGAATCGACCCGAGCAACGTCAGCACAAACAGCTGCAAGCTGACCAAGAATCCCTGGCCAAGCATCTGCATCATGACCTGAATAGACAACCCAAGCTCTCTTTCACAGTAACGGAACAGCGAACCCAATGCTAAAGCGGGTTTTCCAGGTGCCCGAGTTTGCCGTGAAAGAGGAGCGCCGCGTACTAAATGTACGCAAGCGACGGTTTGAACGGCAAAATCGGGTGCCTGGGAAAGCCGCTATTTGAGCACCCAGTTGTCGAAGGAAAGACCATAGCTTGAATACTTATCGCACAGGTCCTTGACCGTACCGTCCTCATAGAGCGCCTTGAGCGACTCGGTCACGGCGTCGGCCGACTTGCTGTCGCCCTTCTTAAAGCCGACGGCGTAGTGCTCGCTGGACAGCGGCTTGTCGAGCTGCGTATAGGCATCGGGCTTGGCGGCCAGCTGATACTGAGCGATCGAGAGGTCACAGGCAACGGCATCGACCGCACCACTCTCGAGCTGCATAAACGCCGTGTTGTACTCACCGATGGTATCGAGCGTGGCAAACGTCGCGGCCAGATCCTTCTGGTCGCCCTCGAGCACATCCTGCGCAGCGGAATCAGTCTGGGTAATCACGGTCTTGCCGGCAAGATCGTCCCAGCTCTTGATACCCGCGTCCTTCTTGACCACCAACACCTGCTCGTTGAGCATATACGGCTCGGAGAACGTGTAGTCGTCCTCGCGGCCCTCCATGGTAAAGCCGTTCCAGATGCAGTTGATGGCGCCGGAGTTGAGCAGCGTGTCCTTGGCATCCCAATCGATGGCCTCGTAATCGACATCCCAGCCCTGCTTATCGGCAACGGCCTTGGCAAGGTCAAGGTCAAAGCCCGTGTACTCGCCGTCATCGCCCACAAAGCCGTACGGAGGGTAGGACTTGTCAAAGCCCACCACGAGCTTCTTGGACTCCGCGGCGCCCTTCACATCCTTGGCCGCGGCAGAACCAGCAGCGGAGCCCTTGCCAGCACCACCGCCGCAGCCGACAAGACCAAGGCCAAGCACCGTGGCGAGCGAGCCGGCTAGACCAACAAACTGACGACGAGACATATCGGTATTCATGGTATTCCCCCTCGATAGCACTTTAGTTAGATAAAGTGAGTCATGTAACGTTCAGAATCATACACTTTAGTGAAATGGAGTACAAGGGAGGGCTTGCCCGGCGCGGGCGGGGAGCGGCGCGGAATTAAGTTTATCGCGAGTTC
>CABTZM010000213.1 GCA_902489295.1 uncultured Collinsella sp. | reverse complement strand
TGTCCCCAATTGAGACATGGGCAGGGCGGCCTAGGCGAACTGGCTCCGGTAGAGATCGGCGTAGGGACCGTTCTCCGCGAGCAGCTCCTCATGAGTGCCCTGCTCGATGATGGTGCCGGCACGCATGTGCAAGATCAGGTCGGCGTCCACGATGGTGCTCAGACGATGCGCGATCACAAAGCTGGTGCGCCCGTGCATGAGCGTCTCCATCGCTTGCACGATGTCGCGCTCCGTGCGCGTGTCCACGCTCGACGTCGCCTCATCCAAAATGAGGATCGCGGGGTCACACAGAATCACGCGCGCGATGGTGAGCAGCTGACGCTGGCCCTGGCTGATGGTCTCGGCATCGTTTTCGATATGCGTGTCGTAGCCCTGCGGCATCGTGCGGACGAAGTGGTCCACATGCGCCATCTCGGCCGCGCGAACGATTTCCTCGCGAGTGGCATCGGGGCGGCCATAGGCGATGTTCTCGGCGATCGTCCCGTCGAACAGCCATGCATCCTGCAGCACCATGCCAAAGTTCGCGCGCAGGTCCGGGCGAGCCATCGCATGGGTGTCCACACCGTCGAGCTCGATCGAGCCCCCGCCGATTTCGTAAAAACGCATAAGCAGATTGATGAGCGTGGTCTTGCCGGCGCCGGTGGCACCCACGATGGCAACCTTCTGCCCGGGTTTCACATGGAACGTCACATCGCGCATAAGCGGCTTTTCCGGATTGTATCCAAAGCGCACACGGCTAAAGTCCACGCGCCCTTCCACGGCGGCGGGAAGCTTCGCGGCGACCTCGGGCAGCGGGTCGGGCTCGACCTCCTCTTCGTCGAGAATGTCGAACACGCGCTCGACGCTGGCAAGCGCGTTCTGCAGCGTGTTGATGGTGAAGGACAGCTGCGTGAGCGGCTCAGATGCCTGGTGGATGTACTGGAAGAACGCCTGGAACACGCCGATGGTGATCTGGCCGCGCACGAGCATGCCGCCCGCCACTACGGCAATCAGCACCTGGGCCAGGCGGATGATGAAACGGATCAGCGGGCTGATGGCATTGGTGGCAAAGTCCGCGCGACGGCTGGCACGAGCGAGCTTGTCAGACAGCTCGTGCACCCTCTGCGAGCTCGACCCCTCGCGGTTGAAGCTCTTGATGATGAGGCGCCCCGAGTAGGCCTCCTCCACCGTCGCGGTGAGCTCGCCCACATAACGCTGGCGCTCGGCGGCGAGCTTGAGCGTCCACTTGGACACGCCCTTGGTAATGAGGGTCGACACAAAGGCGAACACCAAGAAGATCGCCGTGAGCAGCACACTGTAGCGAAGCATCATGTAGAGCGCGCCGATGATCGTGCCCACCGCGCTCATGAGCTTGAGCAGACCGGTCTGCAGCACCTCGGACATCTTGTCCAGGTCGTTCGTGGCACGGCTCACCACCTCACCGGGTTTGTGGCCGTCGTAGAACTTCAGCGGCAGGCGGCTGAGCTTCTCGGCGATGCTCCGGCGCAGCGAAAGGTTGAGCTTCTCGGCAAAGCCCGCCATGACGAAACACTGCACGGAGTACAGCGCGCAGGCGCCCGTCCAAATGCCGAAATAGGTAGCGAGCTCGCGACCACCGGTCTCCCAATCCACCGTGAAGGCGCGGCCCTCGGCAAAAGCGGCCTGGATATTGGTCCATAGCACGTCGATCACGCGCGCGCTGTACGCCGGTGCGGCAACATGGAAGCCCGTGTACACGAGGATGGCGGCGATCACCACGCCGAAACGCCAGCGCTCGCCTGCCGCGGCATGCCACAGACGGCGCACCGTCCCCCAGGTGTCTTTGGGGACCTCGAGCTCCTCCTCGGGGGTGCCGGAGGCATCGGCCATGGCCTGCGCATCGTCGATAGCGCCCTGCTTACGCTCGCGCTCGAGGCGGGCGTTCTCGGAGAACAGCTCGTCGGAACCGTCGTCGCGCTTCTTCTTATCCCACGCCATGCTACTCGCCTCCCTTCATCTGACTCTCCGCGATCTCGCGATACACCTCGCAGTCCTCCATGAGCTCCTCGTGCGTGCCCTTGCCCACAATGCGACCATCCTTGAGTACGACGATCTGATCGGCATGCAAGATGGTGTTGATGCGCTGGGCGATGATGAGCACGGCGGCGTTGCGCGTCTCGGGCTTGAGGGCGCGACGCAGAGCCGCATCGGTCTTGAAGTCGAGGGCGGAGAAACTGTCGTCGAAGATATAGAGGTCCGCGTGCTTCATGAGGGCGCGGGCGATGGCCAGGCGCTGGCGCTGGCCGCCGGAGAAATTCGTGCCGCCCTGGGCAACCGGGGCGTCCAGGCGCTCGGGCAGGCCCCACACAAAGTCGGATTGGGCCACGTCGAGGGCGTGGCGCATCTCGGTCTCGGTCGCGCCGGCACGGCCATCGCGCAAGTTGCTGGCGATGGTGCCCGAGAACAACCAGGCCTTCTGCGGCACATAGGCGATGCGCTCGCGCAGGTTGTGCTGGGTCATGGAGCGCACGTCAGCGCCGGAAAAGCGCACCGAGCCGTCCGTGACGTCGTGCAAGCGCAGCAGCATCTTGGCGATGGTGGATTTGCCCGAACCGGTGGAGCCGATGATCGCGGTGGTCTGGCCCCGATGGCAGGAAAAATCGATATCGTGCAAGGTGTCCTCGTCCGCATCGGGGAAGCGGAATGAGACATGGTCGAACGTGGCAACCGGGGCGGTATCGGACAGGGAAGCATTGAAGACCCCGCCCTCGTCCGTCACAGCAGCCTCGCCCACCGCGACGACCTCGCCCGCCGCGGCGACCTCACCATTCGGCCCCGGCGCCAAAGGCGCGGTGCCCGTGCCGTCGACAATGCTCGGCTTCTTCTCGATCACCTCGGCACAGCGCTGCAGGCACACGATGGCGCGCGGCACCATCAGCGCGACGAACTGCGCCATCATGATGTAGAACATGATGAGCATGGCATACTCGACCACCGCGGAGATGTTGCCGATCTCCA
>CABTZM010000212.1 GCA_902489295.1 uncultured Collinsella sp. | reverse complement strand
GATTGCCGCTTAGGGGCGTTTGCAGCGTCGGCCGGTTACGGCGTTTGTAAAACGCCGTAACCTACAAAATGAGCATCGCGTCGCCAAAGCTGAAGAAGCGGTAGCGCTCTTCGATAGCAGCGGCGTAGGCATCCATGATCTGGTCGCGGGTGGCAAGCGCGCTTACGAGCATCATGAGCGTGGAGCGCGGCACGTGGAAGTTCGTGATCAGCGCGTCGACCACGTGATAGGTCGAGCCGGGCATGAGGTAGAGCTGCGTCGTAGCGTTCTCGCGCGCCACGATGTCGCCGCGGCCGAGCGTATCGGCCCCATCCTCGCGGCCCTCAAAATAGCGCGCCGTCACGGCCGGATCGGACACCGGTGCCTCAGCGTCAAAGGCGCTCTCGAGCGAGCGTACTGCGGTGGTGCCGACGGCGATCACGCGGTGCCCCTCGGCCTTCGCCTTATGCACGGCGTCGACAACCTCCTGTGACACGTGGTAGCGCTCGGTGTGCATGACGTGCTGCGTGGGGTCGTCCTCCTCCACCAGACGGAAGGTATCAATACCCACCTCGAGCTCGACGGCGGCAAACTTCGCGCCCTTGGCCTCGATAGCGGCCATGAGCTCGGGGGTAAAGTGCAGACCCGCCGTGGGAGCGGCAGCCGAGTGCTCCTCCTTCATGGCGTAGACGGTCTGGTACTTCTCGGGATCGCCTTCGTAATCGGTAATGTAGGGCGGCAGCGGCACGTGACCGGCAGCATGGATGGCCTCGTCGAGCGTGCGCGGGTCGCCGGCGGCATTGCAACCGGCCGGCTCAAAGCGCACCAGACGGCCGCCGCGGCTGTCGGTGACAAAGTCGACGACCTCGGCCGTCAGCACCACGGGCGCGCCCTCGGGCGCATGGGCGCCGCCCGCACGATACTCAATCTGAGCACCGGGCTTCAGACGCTTGCCCGGCTTGACCAGGCACTCCCAAACGTGACCCAGCGGGTCAACATCCTCGCGGCGCTTGAGCAGCAGCGTCTCGACCACGCCACCCGAGCCTGCCTTGCGGCCAATCAGGCGGGCCGGCATCACGCGCGTCTGGTTGATGACGAGCACGTCGCCCGGCTCGATATAGTCGATGATGTCGCGGAAGATGCGATGCTCGACGGTGCCGCCATGCTCCAGCGGCGTTCCCGCCTGGGAACCCTTGCGATCCACCACCAGCAGGCGGCAGGAGTCGCGCGGCTCGGCAGGAGCCTGGGCAATCAGTTCCTCAGGAAGGTTGTAGTCAAAATCATCGGTACGCATAGACACGTCTGATACTCCTTATATAGCTAAAGTCCGCTCTACATCCTAGCAGGCTGACGTCCCAAATGAACTACTTTTTGGCGGCTTTGCGCTCGTCGCGGATGCGGGCGCGGTCCATGGCCGCCTCGACAGCAGAAAAGCGGCAGCCGCAGTAGTTCTGTCGATACATGCCCAGTTCGCGCGAACGGCGCGTAGCCTCGGGATAATACGGGCGAAAATCGCGAATAACCGGTGTGAGCCCACGTGCCGCCGCCAGGCGCTCGAGCACGTCATTGCAGGTGTCGAACAGCTGGTACGGCGAGACGGCGAGCGTCGTACCCACATATTCAAACCCGCGCTCCTGGGCAACGCGGCATGCCTCGGCCAAGCGCAAGGCATAGCACGCGCGACAGCGACGGGGACGATCGGCACCCAGCGGGGCCACGCCGGTCTCCCAGCGTTCACGGTCCTCCCCGGCCTCGATAAGCTCGATGTCGCCGTCGGCACACCACCGACGCAGCTCGTCCAAGCGCCGCCGCCATTCATCGCGCGGCTGAATATTGGGGTTGGCCCAGCAAATCGTGGGCTCAAACCCCTCCTCACGCAGCAGGCGAACCGGCTCGAGCGAACACGGCGCACAGCACGCATGCAGCAGCAACGGCTTCATCAACATCCCCGTCCCAGAAAACTCATCCCGACATCATGGCAGCTAAAATAGCCCCGTCCCAAAAAGACTACTTTGCGAAAAAGCGCACGCCAAAGGACGTATCCTCGCAGGCGACAATGCGGCGGTCGCGCAGGATGGTCCGCACGTAATACCAATCGCCCACGCAGCCCGACAAGTGCAGACCAGCCGCCAGGTAGCACAGCAGCGGATAGCCCGAGAGCGCAAAGCCCAGGGCAAATGCTGTCGTCAAAACAACCGTGGGCGCCAGGCAAATGGCCATGTACCGCCGACGCGAATACACAACGCCCTCGGCGCAGGCATAGATCATCGCCGTCTCACGATTCGCGCCAAAGGTCACATGCGCGCCCGCAGGCGCCAGCAGCTTAAAAAACACCGCATGCACCAGCTCGTGCACGGCAAACGACGCTGCAGAAACCGCAGCCACACCGACCATCCAGCCCACGACAGCCATCCAGCCGCCCGCCTCAGCCGCGTCCAAGTCCGCAGGCCCGCCCAGCAGCATAAACACCGGCACCAGGCACACGGCAAACACCGCGATCACGGCCATCCCCCACACGAAGCAAGCGTGTAGAAAATCCTCGTCCTCAAACGCATGTATGTTGGAAATCTCATTCATAGCATCTTAGGATAGCGCCCCTGCCACGCACCCGCCCGCATGTGCGATAATGTCGAACGATATGCACGAATTGACCACCGCGCCGCCGAACCCCGTGCCCGGCCGCGCTCTTACCTATATGCGAAGGAGTCCCATGGCATCCAAATACTCCATGAACGACCGTCCCAGCTGGCCGCGCCGCGCCATCGTTACCGCCGGCGAGCCCTACGGCAACAAGGGTCTGCACTTTGGCCACGTCGGCGGCGTCTTTGTCCCGGCCGACTTCTTCGCCCGCTTCCTGCGCGACCGCCTGGGCCGCGAAAACGTCATCTTCACCTCGGGCACCGACTGCTACGGCTCGCCCATCATGGAGAGCTACCGCAAGCTCAAGGAGAACGAGGGCTACGACAAGTCCATCGGCGAGTATGTCGAGTCCAATCACTCCCGCCAGGCCGCGACCCTCAACAACTACAACATCAGCTGCGATATCTACGGCGGCTCGGG
>CABTZM010000211.1 GCA_902489295.1 uncultured Collinsella sp. | reverse complement strand
TCCGTCAGCCGATAGTATTTTCGACGCGCGCCTTGCGTCTCGTTTCCCCAAAAGCTCTCAACGAACTTTTGACCTTCGAGACGTTTGAGACTCGTGTAGAGAGAAGGCTCCTTCATCTCATACTCGCCCAAACTCGCGGTGCCAATCGATTTGAGAATCTCATACCCATAGCTGTCACCCTTCGACAGCGTTTTGAGAATGATGGCATCGATATTGCCTCGAATGAGATCGCTCACGGCATCACGGCTCGCCATATCGGTCACCTCCCCATTGTTTGACGTTGAGGTAACTGTATCACAGAGTACTATGTGTGTCGATGTACTCTTTCAGATATATATTTACGAAACACTCAGAGAAGGTTGCTCTTCCTGTTACGTCGCACAGGGCACTCCAGGTATTCAGCCCGATCCTTGAAGAGCTAAAAGAAAAACCCGGCTCGCACAAGGCGAACCGGGTTTCCGAGTCAAATGAGTTAAGCGAAATATCGCTTAGGCCTCCATGAAGTTGCGCTGGACGGCGGAGTCGATCTTGACGCCAGGGCCCATCGTGGAGGACACGGAGATGCTCTTGACGTACTTGCCCTTGGCGGAAGACGGCTTAACGCGCAGGATCTCGGTGTAGAGGGCAGCGTAGTTCTCAACGAGCTTCTGCTCATCGAAGGAGACGCGACCCAGCGGAACGTGGCAGATGCCGTAACGGTCGGCACGATACTCAACGCGGCCAGCCTTGAGCTCGGAGACCATCTTGGCGACGTCCATGGTCACGGTGCCGAGCTTGGGGTTCGGCATGAGGCCACGGGGACCGAGGATCTTACCGATGCGACCAACCTTGGCCATCATCATCGGGGTGGCGATGGCAGCATCGAAATTGATCTCGCCCTTCTGGATCTGGGCGATGAGCTCGTCGGAACCGATGACGTCGGCGCCGGCCTCAGCGGCCTGCTCGGCCTGAGCGCCCTCGGCGAAGACGGCGACACGGACGGTCTTGCCGGTGCCGTGGGGCAGGGAGATGGAGCCACGGATGTTCTGATCGGCCTTACGGGTGTCGATGCCGAGGCGGAAGTGAGCCTCAACGGTCTCGTCGAACTTGGCGTTAGCAAGCTCCTTCACGAGCTTGACGGCCTCGAGCGGCGTGTAAACGGCAGCGCGGTCAACCTTAGCGGCGGCCTCACGGAACTTCTTGCCATGCTTGGTAGCCATGTCATTACCTCCTGTGGTACAAGCGGGAAAACCCTCCCACATCGTTCACGTGCCCTTGTGGCACGAGAGTTACTGAAATGCGATGAGATGCGCGTTACTCGGCAATGGTGACGCCCATGGAGCGAGCGGTGCCGGCAACGATCTTCTTGGCGGCATCAATGTCGTTGGCATTGAGGTCGGGCATCTTGATTTCGGCGATCTTGGTGAGCTGCTCGTCGGTGAGCTGGCCGACCTTGTCGCGCTGGGGAACGGCGGAGCCGCCCTTAAGACCGAGCTCCTTCTTGATCAGGTGAGCCGCAGGCGGGGTCTTGCACACGAAATCGAAGCTACGATCCTCGAAGACGGTGATGACGACCGGGATGATGTCACCCATCTTGTCCTGCGTGGCGGCGTTGAAGGCCTGGCAGAACTGCATGATGTTGACCTGGGCGGCACCGAGGGCGGGGCCCACGGGAGGAGCCGGGTTGGCCTTGCCGGCCGGAATCTGAAGCTTGATGACGGTGGCAATCTTCTTCTCTGCCATGTCACACCTTCCTTAACAACGAATGAACGTAAAAAGCTATATATCGTCAGCGCATTCGCGTTAGAAGCACGAGTTCCGATGAGCGGTCGGACTCGAAGCGCGGCACGCGGACAAACACGGAAACTAGGCGATGACCTCGATCTGCTCGAACCCAAGCTCAACCGGCGTCTCGCGGCCGAAGATGAGGAGCGTGACCTTGACCTTGCCCTGCTCGGGCATAACCTCGGAGACCTTGCCGTCGAAGTCGGCGAGCGGACCGTTGGTGACGCGAATCGAAGTACCGACCTCGATATCCACGACAGCACGCTTGGGAGCGGAAGAACCCTTATCGGTCTTGCGCATCATCTTGTTGTACTCATCGCGGGAAAGCGGAGCGGGCTTGCCGCTGCCGCCGAGGAAACCGGTGACACCAGGGGTGTTGCGGACGCACGTCCAGGCATCATCATCCATCTCCATACGGACGAGGACATAGCCGGGGAAAATCTTGACGTCCTTCTCGTCGCGCTTGCCACCCTCTTTGAGCTCGGTGACATGCTCGGTCGGGATCTGGATATCGAAGATACGATCCTGCATGCCCATGGTCTCGATGCGGTGCTCGAGATCGGACTTGACACGGTTCTCGTATCCGGAATAAGTGTGAACGACGTACCAACGCTTGGACATCTGCTTACCCCCTCAGGCTTGCGAAGAGCACGAGGCCCTGACCGATGACAAGGTCGAGGAGCGCGATGGCCACACCGACGACGATGAGCGAAGCGCACACCGCGACCGTGTAGTTGACGAGCTCGTTCTTAGTAGGCCACACGACGCGCTTCATCTCGGAGCGCACAGAAGCCAGATACGCCTTGCCGCGAGCGAACAGACCGGTCTTTTTCTCGGTCTTCTTCTGAGCGGACTTCTTGGTGCTCTTGTTATTGGCCATTGTGGCTTACCTCCGCGCGTTTGCGCCTAGACTTTAGAAAACGTAAGCCTCACAAGGAGGCTTACGATTACAGACTGGCACGCCAGGAAGGACTCGAACCCTCAACAGACGGTTTTGGAGACCGTTGCTCTACCAATTGAACTACTGGCGTGTATGCTTAGAGACTAGCGAGTCTCTTTGTGCAGCGTGTGCTTCTTGCACCAAGGGCAGTACTTCTTGATCTCCATGCGATCAGGCATGTTGGCCTTGTTCTTGGTGGTCGTGTAATTACGACGCTTGCAATCAGTGCAAGCCAGGGTAACCATAGTGCGCATGTATCTAAACCTCCATTTACCGCCCCTACGGGCACGGTCGCTAACATTACCATCGACCATCATGTGATGTCAATGCCAACGGTATTACCGTATCTAT
>CABTZM010000210.1 GCA_902489295.1 uncultured Collinsella sp. | reverse complement strand
TAGTCGATGAACTCAGTGTTCTCCTTGCAGAACTGGCAGTACTTGCGACGCGGCTGACGGGCAGAATAATCATTAGCCATGTCTCAATACCTTTCGTGACGACGGTTCGAGCAAACTCTCACCGTCAATTACACATCCCTTAGAACGGGATGTCCTCATCGTAGACGTCGACCGCAGGGGGAACCGGAGCCGCCATGGGCGCCGGAGCCTGCTGCGGAGCGGGCGCGGGGGCGTAGCCGCCCTGCTGGCCGTAAGACGGGGCGGGGGCGTAGCCGCCTGCCTCACCCTGCTGGCCGCGGGACATGAACTCGATCTCATCGACGATGACCTCGAGCTTGCTGCGGCGCTGGCCGTCACGCTCCCAGGAGCTGTAACGGAGCTTGCCCTCGATAGCGACCTTCGACCCCTTCGAGAGATAGCGGCTCACGGCCTCCGCACGGGTGCCGAACATCGTGCAGTCCACGAAGTTCGGGTAGTCCTCCCACTCGCCCGTCTGAGGATTGCGACGACGGTCGTTGACCGCCACGCCGAAGCTCAGGACCTGGGTGCCGCTCGCAGTGGCGCGCAGCTCGGGATCGCGGGTGAGATTACCGGAAATGTTGACTCGATTGATGCTCATACGTGTTCACTACCTCTCACGCGGCGTTAATGGGCCGCATCCATACAAATGACCTACTCCTGGTCGTCGCGACGGACGATCATGTGGCGGATCACGGCGTCGGTAATACGAAGCACGCGATCGAGCTCCGCGATGGAAGCCGGGTCTGCATGGAAGTTGATGAGGGTGTAGTCACCTTCGGTGAGCTTGTCGATCTCGTAAGCGAGCTTGCGCTTGCCCCACTCGTCGACGTTGTCGACCTTACCATTGCCCTCGGCGATCGTGTTGTCGATGCGCTTCATCACGGCGAGACGAGTCTCGGGATCGAGGTTGGGGTCAACGAAGAACAGCAGTTCATAAGCCTTCATGTGGTCACCTCCTCTGGACAAACGGCTTCGGGTCGTGAAGGTGCGCCCGAAGCAGGAAAAGACGTGATAACTATAGCCGAGTCCGCACATCTTGCAAGGTGTCCGCTGCCGCACCCCATGACCTCCACATTTTCGAGCACTTCTGCCAGATACCCAAGCATGCGATCCGCCACGTGATAAGCATGCCACGCCGCCCAGACACAAATCCGCCCTCCATCGCACCGCGTCTTCTCCGATATCTGGCCTTCGTCCTCCCCCATCTGAAAGACGCAGCATGCGTACAACGCGGCCGAAAAGCAAAATGTGCCCCAGCCGCGTTTCCCACAAACAAGAAACGCAACTGGGGCACTATGGCAAACGAAGGCTATCCCGATCCTATTCCGCGATGGGACCGCCGTTCTCATCGCCGGGAGCATCATCGGTGCTGATCGGTCCGAGCGGAATGGGCTTCTTCTCAACATCCGGAGTGGCGTCGACCTGGGTCTCCTCAACAGTCTCAACTTGAGCCGTCGCGAAAGTCTTCGCCTCGGCCTCGACGGAATCGGTGGGCTCGATCGGCTCGACGGGGTCGGAAGAAGCAGCCGAGTCGACGGGCTCGACCGATTCAGAAGAAGCAGCCGAGTCAACGGGCTGGGCGGGCTGGGCGGAGTCGACGGGCTCGACGGGCCGGGCGACATCGGCAGGGGCAGATGCTACGGAATCGGGCTCTCCAGCCGGCGAGGCCATAGGATCCACCGGTGCGGAGGCGTAAGCCGTGCGAGCTCCGTGGTAGGGAACATCGTCGGGCAGGGGGGCAGACGAGACACCCCAGCGGTTCACGTCAAAGCGCGCGAACCACTGCCCCATCGCATTCACGCTCACCAGGTTCATCGCCGTCGAGATCACATTGCCCACGAACAGCAGGGCCATCAAAAGCAGCACGAAGAGCAAAACCGGACCGGCGCCCATGCGCAGAAGTTGGTCGGCCAGGAAGTGCCAGCCGGTCATATAGCCATCCGAAAGCCCAATCACGGCGGTGGCGCTCAGCAGGCCGCCCATCAGCACGAGCATGGCCACCATCGCCACAACGAACGCGTAGACCGAAGACGCCACGGCCCCGATGAGGGTCACCAGCAGGACCTTACAAAAGCCGCCGAAGTCGCAGACGACCATCTGGAACAGTCGGTCGAGACGCCATCCGGCGGAAAAGCTGTCGTACAGCGTTCCGCGCAGCGCCGCCGCCTGCAAAAACGTACCGGCGAACACCATGATAACGAGGTCGAGCAGGAAGAACGTCGCCCCGGAAGCCAGGATGACCGAGTTCGCAAAACCGCTGCCGCCCGTGGTCATCGCCATCAATGCGGCGAGCGAACCGGGAAACAGAATCTGCAGGACCAGGCCGCAGACAAAGGCCTGGGAAATCGTAATGAGGAAGGCGCGGGCACCCGTGGAGATAACCTTGCCGTAGTCAACGCCACGCTGCTTGGGGGCAGATTCCACGCCCCAGGCAGTGAGCCGCGCCCACTCGAGGCCATAACCAAGTACGGCGATCTGACCCAATATCGGAATCCAGCTGACCAATGTCAGGACGAGCAGCGGCTTAACCCATCCCTTGTCGCGCGTGAGCATCCGCCACGACGACATGAAACCAACTTCACCAGTTTGCATGCGTGCCTCAATTCCTCAGCCTTCGCCATTTGCATGACTGAAGTGTATCCCGATGAACGCGGTAGTTTCACTTGCAACACCCATCATTAAGCACAGCTTAAGCCGCCCGCAAGAACCCCCTAAGAGTAATGTTCCCCGCGCAGACAGGGCCTGGATCACAGGGCGAAATGCGCACCCTGATAAAACACCCGCCGGCACCACAACTCCCGTTGGGCGTGACCCATGGTCGACATACAAAAAACGAGCCACTCGGGCTCGTTAACGCGATGCATGATGGCGGAGGAGGAGGGATTCGAACCCTCGTACGGGGAGTACCCGTAAACGGTTTTCGAGACCGCCGCATTCAACCACTCTGCCACTCCTCCGTAGGATGTGAAAACGGCACGCGATCCAATTGGATGCGTGCCGCTGAAAGTTCTGGCGGAGAGTCAGGGATTTGAACCCTGGAGACGCTTTTG
>CABTZM010000209.1 GCA_902489295.1 uncultured Collinsella sp. | reverse complement strand
CCGGCGTCATGACCGATGTCGACGAGTCCGAGGAGATTAACGCCTGCACCGTCAAGGTGAAGGTCGATGTCGACGGCGAGGACCAGGACTGGCTGTTCCTCTTTAAGAACGAGACCCACAACCACCCGACCGAGATCGAGCCCTTCGGCGGTGCCGCCACCTGCGTGGGCGGTGCCATCCGCGACCCGCTGTCGGGCCGCAGCTACGTGTACCAGGCCATGCGTGTCACCGGCGCCGGCGACCCCACCGTCCCCGTGTCCGAGACGCTCGAGGGCAAGCTGCCGCAGCGCAAGCTCGTAACCACCGCTGCCGCCGGCTACTCCAGCTACGGCAACCAGATCGGCCTTGCCACCGGCCAGGTCAACGAGCTCTATCACCCCGGCTACGTTGCCAAGCGCATGGAGGTCGGCGCCGTCGTGGGCGCTACCCCGGCAAACCACGTGCGTCGCGAGTGCCCCGCCCCCACTGACAAGATCATCCTGCTGGGCGGCCGCACCGGCCGTGACGGCATCGGCGGCGCCACCGGCTCCTCCAAGACCCAGAACACCGAGTCCATCGAGACCTCGGGCGCCGAGGTCCAGAAGGGCAACGCCCCGGTCGAGCGCAAGCTGCAGCGTCTGTTCCGCCGCGGCGACGCCTGCCGCCTGATCAAGCGCTGCAACGACTTTGGCGCCGGCGGCGTCTCGGTCGCCGTGGGCGAGCTTGCCGACGGCCTGTATGTCGACCTGGACACCGTGACCAAGAAGTACGACGGCCTGGACGGCACCGAGCTCGCCATTTCCGAGTCCCAGGAGCGCATGGCCTGCGCCGTCGCCGACGGTGACGTCGAGGAGTTCATGGGCTACGCCGCCGAGGAGAACCTCGAGGCGACCGTTATCGCCGAGGTTACCGCCGAGCCGCGCATGCGCATGGCCTGGAACGGTGTCGCCATCGTCGATCTGTCCCGCGAGTTCCTCAACTCCAACGGCGCGCCCAAGCACCAGGTCGCCCACGTCTGTGCCCGCAGCGTGTGGCAGCCCAGCTGGGCCGGCACCACGCTTGCCGAGCGCATGACCTCGCTTGTCACTGACCTCAACGTCGCCTCCAACAAGGGCCTGTCCGAGCGCTTCGACTCCACCATCGGTGCCGCAACCGTGCTCATGCCCTTTGGCGGCAAGACGCAGCTCACCCCGAGCTCGGCCATGGTTGCCAAGTTCCCCGTGGACGGCGAGACCACCACGGCGAGCGCTATGGCATGGGGCTTCAACCCCTACCTGATGGAGGCCGACCAGTTTGCGGGCGCCTACCTGTCCGTGGTTGAGTCCATCGCCAAGCTCGTGGCTGCCGGCTTTGAGCACAAGCGTGCCTATCTCTCCTTCCAGGAGTACTTCGAGCGTCTGCGCACCGAGGCCGAGCGCTGGGGCAAGCCCATGGCAGCCGTCCTGGGCGCCCTTATGGCCCAGGTCGATCTGGGTGCCGGTGCCATCGGCGGCAAGGACTCTATGAGCGGCTCGTTTGAGGACGAGGCCGGTGAGCTCAACGTTCCGCCGACCCTGATCAGCTTCGCTGTGGCCGTGGGCAAGGCCGCCCGTGCCGTCTCGCCCGAGTTCAAGGGTCTGACGCATCGCGTCGTGCGCATCGCCCCCGCCACCTATGGTGAGGACTACCGCCCCGACGCCCAGCAGCTGCTCGCCGCGTTTGACGCCGTCGAGGCGCTCACCGCCAACGGCGACGCCCTGGCCGTCTCCACGCCCGGCTACGGCTGCGGCGCCGAGAGCCTCTTTAAGATGTGCGTCGGCAACCAGATCGGCATCGAGCTTGCCGAGGACGTGGACGTGGAGAGCCTCTTCACCCCGCTCTACGGCAGCTTTATCGTCGAGCTCGCCGAGGACGCCGAGCTGCCCGAGGTCGCCGACGGCGTTGTCGTCGAGCCCCTGGGTACCACCGTCGAGGGCTATGTCATCGACACCGGCTCCGAAGTCATCGAGCTCGCTGAGCTCCAGGAGGCCTGGGAGAGCGGCATCGAGGGCGTCTTCGCCTACCGCAGCACCGGCGAGACCGCCGAGGTCGAGACCATCGACTTCCGCGCCAAGGATATCCACGTGTACGGCGGCGCCAAGATCGCCCGCCCGCGCGTAATCATCCCCGTGTTCCCCGGCAACAACTGCGAGTACGACAGCGCCCGCGCCTTCCGTGCCGCCGGTGCCGAGGCCGACACCTTCGTGATCAACAACCTCACGCCCGAGGCCGTCGCCGAGAGCACCCACGAGCTCGCCCGCCGCATCCGTGCAAGCCAGATCGTCATGATCCCCGGTGGCTTCTCGGGCGGTGACGAGCCCGATGGCTCCGCCAAGTTCATCACGGCGTTCTTCCGCGCTCCCGAGGTCACCGAGGCAGTCCGCGACCTGCTCAAGGCCCGCGACGGCCTGATGCTGGGCATCTGCAACGGCTTCCAGGCTCTGGTCAAGCTCGGCCTGGTGCCCTACGGCGACATCGTCGACGCCACGCCCGATGCGCCCACGCTGACGTTCAACACCATCGGTCGCCATCAGAGCCGCCTGGTGCGCACCCGCATCTCGTCCAACCTGTCCCCGTGGCTGTCGCAGTGCAGCCTCGACGACCCCTACACCGTCGCCATCAGCCACGGCGAGGGCCGCTTTGTCGCCAACGACGAGGTGCTCGCCCAGCTGATCGCCAACGGCCAGGTCGCCACGCAGTACGTGGGCGAGGACGGCAAGCCGAGCATGGACCTTTCCATCAACCCCAACGGCTCCGCACTTGCCATCGAGGGCATCACGAGCCCCGACGGCCGCGTCCTGGGCAAGATGGGCCATGCCGAGCGTCGCGGCGACAACCTGTACCGCAACGTGCCCGAGCATGTCCCCGGCGACAAGTTCATGCCGATCTTTGAGAGCGGCGTAGCCTACTTCGCTTAAAGCTTTCCCATCGGGTACAATCCCCTCGGGTAACAACACCCGCCACCGGCACACCCGGTGGCGGGTTCTTTTTTGCTTCGCGCATACAGGAAGGACACCATGGAAAGCCGCAAGCCGTATCTCGCCACCCTGCCCGGACTCATCCTGGGCTGCCTTGTTTGTT
>CABTZM010000208.1 GCA_902489295.1 uncultured Collinsella sp. | reverse complement strand
TAGCCCATTGGAACACGCGGCGCAGGCAGGTAAGATTGAAGGGCCTGACGCCGGAGGAGTTCCGGAACCGGGCCCTTGCGGCGTAGTCGCTATTTATTCAGTCCAAGTTTCGGGGCGCAGTTCACAGACACCTTTGTGGTGGTTCAATAACTTGCGGTGGAATAGTTCCTGAATAAGGCTTGGGGGCCTTAAAACAGGAACTATTTCACCGCAACTGCCAAGGGGATGGGCTGTGGAGACGGCTGCCGTGGTGGACTCGGGCTGTCTGCTACAGCAGTTCGCCGTGGCGGGCGATGTAGTGGCGCTTGGCCAGCTGGGTCAGCGCAATGTAGGCGGCGACGATGCCGATGAGCAGCGCAAAGAAGCTCGCCGGCAGCGGCATGAGGCCCAGAGCCTCGGCGATGGGGCTTGCCGGCAGCCAAGTGACGAGCGCCAGGCCCAGTACGGTGAGCGCGCACAGCGCAGGCGCGGCGTGGTCGCGCGGGCTCGGCAGGCGCGGGGAGCGCAGCATGTGGATCACGAGTGTCTGCGACCACATGGACTCGACAAACCAGCCGCTCTGGAAAATCGCCGCAAAGGCTGCCATGCCGGCAACATTGCCCGCGGCGGCAAGCTCCGCCCAGCTTGCGCCCACGGCGGCGGGGCACACCGCAAAGAAGAGCGCGGCGAAGGTCACGATGTCAAACAGTGAGCTCACGGGGCCAAGTTCGAGCATAAAGCCCTTGATGGACGCTGCGTCCCAGGCGCGCGGACGAGCGGTCCAGGCGTCGTCGACGGTGTCCCACGGCAGCGCGATGCACACAATCTCGTAGACCAGCGACAGCAGCACCAGCTGCAGGGCGCTCATGGGCAAAAACGGCAGGAACAGGCTCGCGACGGTCACGGACAGCACGTTGCCAAAGTTGGAGCTCACCGTGGTCTTGAGGTACTTGAGCAGGTTGCCGTAGGTGCGGCGGCCTTCGATGATGCCGCGCTCGAGCACGCCCAGGTCCTTCTGGAGCAAGATGATGTCGGCGGATTCCTTGGCGATATCGACGGCGGAGTCGACCGAGATGCCGCAGTCGCTCGCACGCATGGCGGCGGCGTCGTTGATGCCGTCGCCCATAAAGCCCACGGTATGGCCGAGCACCTCGCGCATGACGCGCACCAGGCGTGCCTTCTGCAGCGGCGAGAGCTTGGCAAAGAGATGCGTCTGCTCGGCGCGCTCCGCCAGCTCGGCGTCGTCAAGCGCGTCGATCTCGGAGCCCAGCAAAACGTTGCTTGCGTCGATGCCGATCTGCTCGCAGACGGTGGCGGCGACGCGGTCGTTGTCGCCGGTCAGGACTTTCACTGCCACGCCCTTGGCCTCGAGGGTGGCGACGGCGCCTGCGGCACTTGCCTTGGGCGGATCGAGGAAGGCCAAAAAGCCCATCAGCACCATGTCGCACTCGTCGGCGATGCCAAACTCGCCCACCGTGCGCGGGTTGGTCTTCTGCGCCACGGCGATCACACGCAGGCCCTCGGCATTGAGTCCTGCCACCTGCTTGCGAATCTGGGCGAGCTTCTCGTCGGTAAGCGGTTGGGCGGTGCCGTCCACCTCGACGTAGGAGCAAATCTCGAGCATTTCCTCGGCAGCGCCCTTAGTGACCATCTGGGTCTTGCCTTGGGCATCGGCGACAACCACGCTCAGGCGACGGCGCGAGAAGTCGAAGGGCACCTCGTCGACCTTGGTGTAGCGGTCGCGCAGACTCTGGCCCAGCATGGAATCGGGCGCGACGGCCGAGGGCGTTACGTCGGCGCGGTCGATAACGGCAAGGTCGATGAGGTTCTTGAGGCCGGTCTGGAAGAAGCTGTTCAAGAACGCATGGCGCAGCACGCGCGTGTCCTCGTTACCGTCGGTGTTGAGGTAGCGCTCGAGCACGATGCGGTCCTCGGTGAGGGTGCCGGTCTTGTCGCAGCACAGCACGTCCATGGCGCCGAAGTTTTGGATCGCGGGCAGCTCCTTGACGATGACCTGACGGCGGGCGAGGTCCTTGGCGCCCTGCGACAGGCTCGTGGTCACGATGACGGGAAGCATTTGCGGCGTGATGCCCACGGCTACGCTCGTGGCGAACAGCAGCGCGTCGATGATGTTGCCCTTGGTGGCGGCGTTGATGGCAAAGACGGCCGGCGCCATGACGAGCATCAGGCGCACCAGCAGCATCGAGACGCTCGAGACGCCGCGGTCAAACGCGCTTTTCTCGCCGCGTCCATTGAGCATTTTGGCGATGCCGCCCAGGTAGGTGTCCGAACCGGTGGCCACGACAAGCGCCATGGCGGTGCCGTTTTGCACGGAGGTGCCGGTAAAGACGATGCTCTTGCAGGCGGAGAGCGGCAGCGCGGAACTGTCGGCGCCCTCGATGATGGTGGCGACGGCGGTCTTCTCGACTATCTCGCTTTCGCCGGTGAGGGCGGACTCGATCACAAACAGGTCGCGTGCGGTGATGATGCGGGCATCGGCCGGCACCATGTCGCCGGCGGAGAGGCGGATCACGTCGCCGGGGACAAGCTCATCGAAGGGGATCTCGATACGCTCGCCGTCGCGCAGGGCGGTGCAGGTGTTGGAGACCAGATCCTTGAGGGCCTCGGCCGCATTGCCGCTGCGGGCTTCCTGGATAAACTTCATGCCGCCCGATACCAGCAGCATGATGCCGATGACGATGACCGTGGAGGGGTCGCGCTGCGGCTCGGGCACGGCGAGCACGTCGATGTAGAACGAGACCAGCGCGAGCGCGGCGAGGATGCCGGCGAAGGGGTCGACGAACGCGTCGGCGATGCGGCGGGCGAGCGTCTTGGTCGGCGCCTCGATGGTGTTGGGGCCGGCGGCGTCCAGGCGCTCGGCGGCCTGATTGGCGGTGAGGCCGTTAGCCGTGGCATCGAGCAGCACGAGGGCGTCCTCGGCGCTATGGGTGGCGGCGAATATGGTGTTCTTGGCAAGGCCGGTGTGAGCGGCAGGGCGCGCCGAGCGGCGGCGCTTGGAGATGACTTCGAGTACCGTGGCGGTTTTGAGCATCAGCATAGGGTCCTCCTTGCTAAAGGGAGTTAGCGTACGTGTCGTATTGAATTGCAAAAAACCTAGATGTCGCTCACGTCATGCTCGCGAATCACCACAAAGGGGACAGGCACCTTTGTGGTGGTTTTG
>CABTZM010000207.1 GCA_902489295.1 uncultured Collinsella sp. | reverse complement strand
CGTAACCGGTGGCGTGGTTTCGTCCTTGGGCAAGGGTATCACCGCGGCCTCGCTGGGCCGTCTGCTCAAGTCGCGTGGCTACAAAGTAACGATGCAGAAGGCCGATCCGTATCTGAACGTCGACCCCGGTACCATGAGCCCCTTCCAGCATGGTGAGGTCTTCGTTACCGAGGATGGTTACGAGTCCGACCTGGACCTGGGTCATTACGAGCGCTTTATTGATGAGAACCTGACCCGCGATTCCAACTTTACGACCGGCGCCATCTATAAGAGCTTGATCGCCCGCGAGCGTCGCGGCGACTTTTTGGGCGGTACCGTGCAGGTGATTCCTCACGTCACCAATGCCATTAAGGACAAGTTCCGCCGCATCGAGGAGCAGACCGGCTCCGATGTAGTCATCACCGAGCTGGGCGGCACGATCGGCGACATCGAGTCGCAGCCGTTTGTCGAGGCCATCCGCCAGTACCGCAAGGAGGCCGGCCCCGAGAACGTCTGCTACATCCACGTGTCGCTCGTTCCCTATATCGCCGCCGCCCACGAGGTCAAGACCAAGCCCACGCAGCATTCCGTCAAGGAGCTCCGCAGCTTTGGCATCCAGCCCGATATCATCGTGCTGCGCTCCGACCACCATATCGATGACGCTATCCGCGGAAAGATCGCAAGCTTCTGCGACGTCGACACCGATTGCGTCTTTACCAACGAGGACTGCGCGAGCATTTACGATGTTCCGCAGCTGCTTGCCGAGCAGGACTTTGACCTGCGCATTTGCGAACGCCTGGGTCTGGATCCGCGTGAGCGCGACATGAGCGAGTGGAACGAGTTCCTGCGCAAACAGAATCACGCCAACCATCACGCCGACAAGGTGAAGATCGCCGTCGTGGGTAAGTACACGCAGCTGCCCGATGCGTACCTGTCGGTTATCGAGGCCCTGCACCATGCGGGCGTCTTCTACGATCGCCATGTGGACGTCCAGCTGGTCGACGGCGAGAGCCTCGACGAGCAGAATGTCTCCGAGGTTTTGGGCGACGCCTCGGGCATCCTGGTCCCCGGCGGCTTTGGCAAGCGCGCCCTGGAGGGCAAGATCCTCGCGGCCGAGTTTGCCCGTGAGCACAAGATTCCGTATCTGGGCATTTGCCTGGGTATGCAGGTGGCCGTGTGCGAGTTCGCCCGCAACGTCGTCGGCCTTGCCGGCGCCAGCTCCTCCGAGTTCGATCCGGACGGCCCGTTTAGCGTCATCGATCTGATGAGCTCGCAGGAGGACGTGACCGAGAAGGGCGGCACCATGCGCCTGGGCGCCTATCCGTGCAAGCTCGCCGCCGATACCCTTGCTCGCGAGGCATATGGCGAGGAGCTCGTCTACGAGCGTCACCGTCACCGCTTTGAGTTCAACAACGCCTTCCGTGACCAGCTCGAGGACGCCGGTTTGGTTATCTCGGGTCTGTCGCCTGACGAGCGCCTGGTCGAGATGGTCGAGCTGCCGCGCGACGTGCATCCGTGGTATGTGGCAACCCAGGCTCATCCCGAGTTCAAGAGCCGCCCGACCAACCCGCAGCCGCTGTTCCGCGAGTTCGTGCGCGCTTCGATCGGCCAGCACGAGGGTGTCGACCGTCTGCAGGTGACGCCCATGAACCTCGCTACGGACTAAGGGTGCCGGCGAATAAGGAACATACCGAAGCTACTCCCTCGTCGCTCGCCGTGGCGGCGGGGGAGTATCTCGATTGCCTTGCGGTCGAGCGGGGTTTGGCGCGCAACACGATTGCGGCCTATCGTCGTGACCTGACGACGTACTGCGCCTATCTGGAGCGGGTGGGTATTGTGTCTTTTGAAGAGGTGACCCGTCAGGTCGTGGAGGGCTTTGTCGCCGACCGTCGCGATGGGGGCTATTCGGATGCCTCGGTGGAGCGTGCGCTTGCGGCCGTGAAGGGCCTGCATGCCTTTTTGGTGCGCGATGGGGCTGTGGCCCAAAATCCAACGGCGGCGTTGCGCCTGCCTAAAAAGGCTGAGCGTTTGCCGGAGTATCTATCGGTGGAGGATGTCTCGGCGCTGCTCGATCAAGACTTCCCCGAGGGCGAGATGGGCTTGCGCGACCATGCCATCTTGGAAGTGCTCTACGGATGCGGTTTGCGTGTGAGCGAGTTGGTGGGACTCGATGTGGGCGATATCCATATCGACGATGGCTTTGTGCTCGTTCGCGGTAAGGGCTCAAAGGAACGCCTGTCCCCGCTGGTGGGAAGCGCGGCGCGAGCTCTGACGCTTTATGTAACTGAGGGGCGTTCTCGCTTGGCGGCCCATGCCCGCGGAACCGAGACCTCGGCGGTCTTTTTAAATAAGAACGGCCGCCGTCTGTCGCGCCAGGGCATCCATGCCATCTGTGAGCGCTACGGGCGCCAGGTGGGACTGGTGGGGCTCCATCCCCATACGCTGCGTCACTCCTTTGCCACCCATATGCTTGCGGGCGGCGCAGACCTCCGTGTGCTACAGGAGATCTTGGGACATGCCGATATATCGACCACGCAGGTCTACACGCATGTCGATCGTACGCAACTGACCGAGGTCTATTTGGCGGCGCACCCGCTGGCACATCGTTAACACATCGCTGACCTGCATATTTATAGGTATTTGGGGACGGGCTCCAGATTGCCGCGGCGTGCTTTTGCGCGCGCATGGGCAATCTGGGGCCCGTCCCATTTTTCGCCACTTGGCGTCGCGGTGGTGGGCCGCACGGGCCTTGGGTGGGGGAGTTTGGGGGCGATGTGAACGGCATGTAAAGGGACGTAAAAATCGCCTCAAGGTCAACTTGAAGGTTGAGGTTCGCGGGTGTGGTTCTACAGGTGGCATCCCGCCGTTGCTGCAAACACAACATATTGTGTTTTCGAACATATGCTTGGGGGTGTTTTGCAATATATGGTGAGTGGAGTGGTGGGGCGGGGTGGGGGAAGGGGTGGGGAAAGGTGTTGAAAAATGGGGCGGTTCCCCATATTATTGATGACGTCGACAGGCGGGGTGGTTCCCCGCGTACGTGCCATCTGAGTAACCGAGGGGAGGGCGCACATGGGAATGACTGGTGCATACGAGCGCAATCTCGATGCAAAAGGTCGTCTGTCCCTGCCTGCACCCCTTCGCGAGGAGCTTGGAGAGCACGTTCGCGTGTTCAAAGCCCTGGATGT
>CABTZM010000206.1 GCA_902489295.1 uncultured Collinsella sp. | reverse complement strand
GGTGTGTCCATCCTCGCAGTATCCGGTTCTCAAGGTGCACGCCTGCGCGGCTCATCCGGTTCCACCGGGCCGCGCGGCAAGGAGATATATTGCCAGACCGGAGGGGCGCCGTGGGCGGGAATCTGGGCGTACACATTTCCTACACAATTTAAGATCCGACTAACGTTTGCCAGCCGTTAACTACCGCTCGCCGAGCATCTCTTTATATAAGGCAGTCTCATGGTTAAAGCGGATACGTCCCCCTAGCTAAAGCACAGCCAGCATCGAGCAACTCATCGCGTTCTTCCACCGAGAACCCCTCGGCGTAGACGCGCACCACTGGTTCGGTCCCGCTAGGACGGACCAGCAGCCACGTGTCATCCTCAAATGACAGACGCAAGCCGTCCATATGACTAACGTTTTGCGGCACCTTGCCACAAATCGACTTGGGGTTTACGCCCGGCAGCAGGGTTCGTAACGTTTCGGCATCTTCGGCCTCAAGGCGCAAATCGCGTCGACCGTAACTCGTCTTACCAAAACTGTCCTCGAGTTGGTCGACCAGAACGCCCAAAGGCGCGTCCGTCTTTGCCATAAGCTCACACAGAATCAGACAGGCGAGGATTCCATCGCGCTCGGGCATATGCGCGGCGATGCCGATACCACCGGCTTCTTCGCCGCCCATGAGGACGCCGCCCTTCTTCATCTCTGCCGCTATATATTTGAAACCGACTGGTTTGACGGTCACGCGGCAGCCAAGCGCATCGGCAATGCGGCGCACGAGCGTCGAGCATGAAAGATTGACGACGACGCGCCCCTTCAAATTACGAAATTGAACCAAGTCGCCCAAAACGAGCGCCATGATCTGATGCGGATGTATATATCTGCCGCGCTCGTCAACCGCGCCGATACGGTCAGCGTCGCCGTCGGTCACCAGGCCAGCGCAAGCTCCGTCCTCGATAACCGTGCGCTCGCAAGCGTCCACCCACGGCTCAACGGGGTCGGGGCAGATATCTTCTTGGTCAGACGCCTGCCCGGCGTGAATCTCGTGCACCTCAACGCCAAGCTCGCGCAGCAAGTCGGCTAGATAGCCCTGGGCTGCGCCGCCCATGGGATCGACAACCACGCGCAGGTGCGCGGCGCGGATGGCTTCGGCATCGACAAACGATGCCACCGTCTGCATATAGTCAGGAATGATATCCGCGGTGCGATATTGCCCCTCGATCCCCGTTGGCTCGGGAGCCATGGTCTCTTCGAGCTCTTCGATGACATCCTGGTTGGCGGTCGAGCCGTCACCCATGCGAATCTTGAGGCACAGATAGCCCTGCGGATGATGGGACCCCGTCACCATGAGCGCGCCGCACGCCTCACCGTCATAAGCCGCCGCCCACGTAAGGGCAGGGGTCGGGACAGGTCGCGAAGCGAGCACGGCGTCTAGCCCGTGCGCCGCTAGCACGCCCGCCGCAAGCTCAGCGAACTCGCGCGCCAGGGGCCGGGTATCGAACCCTATATATACCGTTTTGCCCGGATTGGTCTTTTGCCACAACTCGCCGACGGCATCGGCGATACGGGCAACGTTATCGGCAGTGAAGTCCTCATCGACGCGAGCGCGCCAACCGTCAGTTCCAAAATGAATTATCGCGCACACGCGCAGACACCTCGCAGTGTTTGGATCATGGTACGCATGGGGTATACCCGCAACATGCACTCGGCAACCTGCCGGCACCAGCATTCACCATTTGGGCAAATGCTGCCGAGGACATGCAGGCAATAAAAAAACCGCCCCGTATGGAGCGGTTTTGCCCTTTATATATCGAGCGCCTCGGCCATCGCTGCCGTAGTGATTGCCGTGGTTCCACAGCAACTGCCCACCATTGCGGCACCGGCATGCCTCCATTCGATGCATGCGCGCGCGAAAGCTTCGGGGTTCTCGTGCCATACGGGGCCATCCTGAGTCTGGACCGGATCGCCCACGTTGGGACGCACCGTGACGGGAGTAGTCGCCGATGCAACCATCCTGGGCACCGCCGCGTTCGCGGCCGCAAGCGAACAGCAATTAACACCAACCGAGTTTGCGCCGTGTTTTTCGGCGTACAAAACGGCTGCCTCGATGTTGAGGCCATCGCCCAACAGGTCGCCTTTATCGTCAACGACAAAACTCACCAGAACAGGCATGCCGTCGGCGGCGTCTCGGGCGCCGGCAAGCATGGGCTGCAAATTACGGATAGACGTCACCGTCTCGATCAGCAGACCGTCAACACCAGCATTGAGCAAGGCGTGCGCCTGTTCGCGCGCAATGCCTCGGATTTCACGATACTCGGCAGAGTCCTCGGCAAACCACTCAATACCGATCGGGCCCATCGAGCCCAGCAGCAGCTGAGGGTGCGCCTGGCGGGCATCGTCGACAGCCCCGCGATTGACCTCCGCCACGGACGGCGCAATCTGGTCGTGCTTGAGGGCATAGCTCGATGCCTGAAAGGTGTTGGTAATGAGCACCTGCGCGCCGGCGGCGACATACAAGCGATGGATACGAGAAACGGTCTGCGGCTCTGCCAGATTCCAAAACGCCGGTGGAATGTCGGCGGCATCGTACTCACTCAACAGAACACTGCCCATGGGACCCTGCGCCAACAAGGTCTCGCTCGACAAGCGGCGCGTAAGTTCCTCGGCACCAAAGCGGTTGCAATAACTCGTATCCATATATATCCCGCTATTCCTCGACGCTGATTCCCTGCTTTTCGAAATAGGCGAGCCAGCGGTTCATCGTGTCCTCGGAAAGCGCATGCTCCATCATGCAGGCCTCGGAATCGGCTCGCTCAAATTCGACACCGAGCTCCTGAACCAAAAACGTGCGGATGAGGCGATGACGGTACCAGATAGCCGTACCAACCTCGCGGCCGCGATCGGTCAGGACTACCTTGCCGTAGTGCGATTGCTCGACAAGTTCGGATGCCTTGAGCGCCGAAACCGCTTTATTGACCGATGCCTTGGAGACGCCAAGGCGCTGCGCGATGTCGACCGATCGCACGCCGTTGGTTTCCCCCTCTTCGCTTTCAATGCGAACCATGCACTCCAAGTAGTCTTCGTTCGCCACCGTCAGATGTAGTTCGCGCGAGCTATTTGTCGTATCCATGATCTTCCGTCCCTTCTGCATTCAATGGCTGATTCTACCCCATCCAAGCGTCGTGGTATGCCGTGGCATACCGTGCTAG
>CABTZM010000205.1 GCA_902489295.1 uncultured Collinsella sp. | reverse complement strand
ATGATGCACGAGGGTCACGTGATCTACGACGTGGCAGGGGAGGAGAAGCGCGCGCTCACGGTGCCCGACCTGCTGCAGAAGTTCGAGGAGGTTTCCGGCGGCGAGCTCGCCAACGACCGCATGCTGCTGAGCTAAAACCTGCCAATAAGGGACAGGTTTATTTTGGCAGGTTTTATCTGCACAAACGTCAAAACCGCCGCAAAGGGACAGACGCCCTTGCGGCGGCTTTCGCATATTATGTCGATAATCCGATATTCAACCAGACTTTCTGGCTAAGGACTAAGGAAACTGCCATGAAAAGACTCCCCCGCCTTGCGTTAGCCGCCGCGTTGTTTGCCGGCTCGCTCGCAGGCATCCCAAGCCTCGTTTTCGCGGGGAACCTGCCCGCCGCTATTGACGGCTCCGTGGCCGTCATGCACACCAACGATATCCACGGCAGCTACAAGTACAGCTACAACGCAAGCAAGGGCATCGGCACTGTGGGCTTTGACGGACTGGCAGTTCTCTATAGCGCCCAGGGCAACGCCCCCGATCTTTTGCTCGATGCGGGTGATACCTTCCACGGGCAGTCCTTTGCCACCATGAGCGAGGGCAAGAGCATCGCCGAGCTCATGGACACCTTCTATGCAGACGGCTACGACGCGACCACGCCGGGCAACCACGACTGGAGCTACGGCGCGGACAAGCTCCGCACCATGACCGGCTACAGCCCCACCGGCACGCCCTTCGCCATGCTCTGCGCGAACGCGAAGTCTACGAGCGGCGTATGGAGCTCGAGTATCACCAAGACGCTCGATCGCACCTGGGAGGATAGCGAAGATCACTCCACATTCGACTACAAAATCAAGGTCGGCGTCGTGGGTGCCATGGATGAGTCGCTGGAATCCTCGCTGCGCGCGGACCTGGTCGCGGGTACGTCGTTCTCGAGTGCCGCGAACGCCATCAATGCCGAGGCAGAGCAGCTGCGCAAGGAGGGCTGCGATGTTGTTGTCTGTATCGCGCACACGCTCGACGCCAAGACCTTTGCCACGCGGCTCCGCGGCGTCGATGCCCTCATCGCAGGCCACGAGCACATCAACCTTAACGAGAAGGTGACGGGAGCCGACGGCAAGACAATCCACGTTGTCGAGGCGGGCAGCGCCTTTGCCGAAGTGGGACTGCTTTCCGTCCCCTACGAGTACGACACCAAGGGCACCGAAAGCACCGACGATGACACGGTGGCGGTATACGCAGACAAAAGCGACGAGAAGCTCTATACCGCCAAGGATGTAAACGTTCTTTTGACCGATCCCAACAAGGGCTCCACCTATCAGAGCATCCTTGATGAGGTCCACGACAACAATATCAAGCCGCTCGACGATGCCTTTAGCGCCGCATCGAGCGAGGTGCTCGGCACGAGCTCTACCAATTATTTCTACGGCGAGGACGCCGCAGGCACGCATGGTTGGGAAATGGTGCGCACCACCGATTTCCGCCCCAGCAAGGAGGGCGACACCACCAAGGCCCAGACCATCGGCCATGTGATCTGCGGCTCCTATCTTGACCTGACGGGCGCAGACCTTGCCATCGAGAACGCGGGTGGCATCCGCGGCGGCATCGCTGCAGGCGATGTGACCGCAGGCAACGTCATCGCTATCTCGCCCTACGGCAACACCGTGGAGACCTGGACCATGACCGGTGCGGACTTCCTCGCAGCGCTCGAGCATTCGCTGCAGATCAGCGACGAGTGCAATCACAGTTATGAGCTTCAGCAAGCCTACGTGGCAGCCGGCCATACCGAGCAGGAAGCGCAAGACAAGTACAAGTGGCGCGATGACTCTGGCAGCGTTCTCTCCTTTGGCGGCATCAACGTGACGATTGATTGGACGCAGCCCGAAGGCAAGCGCATTGTGAGTGCCACACTCGCCAAGGACGGCAGCACGCTCGATCCCACCAAGACCTATACCGTCGCCACCAACAACTACATCATTACCAACACGACCGACTTCCCCACCTTCGCACACGCCACCAAGCGCACCGAGTGGGGCACGTGTGAGGCAGCGCTGAGGGCGCTGATTGGGCAAAACGGCTGGGAGAGCAAGATGGCCGGACTCGCCGGCACCATCAGCTTCGGCTCCGCAGCCGTGGACCCCACGCCCACACCGGCCCCGACGCCTAAGCCCTCGCCTAAGACGGACACGACGACCACGAAGGTCATCACCAAGAAGACGACCGGCAAGCTCGCCGCAACGGGAGACCGCACGCTGGCAGTAGTTGGCACGTGCCTTATCAGCGGCATCATCGTCATCATTCTCGGCATTATCTGGAAGCGTCGACGCTAAGCTACACCGCCGGGCCTTGCAGCCCCGCCGCATAAACCTTATATCGAGCACAGAAGCCCGTCCGAATTTGATCGGACGGGCTTCTTGGTGGGTATCATGGTTGGATGATCATGAGGAGGTTTCCCTACATGGAATTGTTTGAGCCAATTCTTCATTTCTTTGCACAACGATGGGTCCACAACATCATCTGGGCCGGTATCTTGGCCATCGGCACCGCCGTTGCCGCCAAAATCGCGTCCAAGACCCTGCACCACCTGCTTAACCGCGATGATAACCCGCTCCCAGCATCGAGCATCTTCATCAACATCACACGCGCCGTCATCTGGATGATCGGCGGCAGCTTTATCCTCGACAACTGTTTTGGCATTAATGCAAACGCCCTCGTCGCCGCTCTTGGCGTCGGCGGCATCGCCATCTCGCTCGGCTTTCAGGACACGCTGTCGAACCTTATCGGCGGTATGCAGGTGACCTTCATGGGCATCATCAAGCCCGGCGACAATATCGAGGTCGGCGGCGTGTCGGGCGTGGTCCAAGACATCACCTGGCGCCACACGACCATCGAGGATGCCTGCGGGCAGACCATCATTGTGCCCAACTCCAACATCTCCAAGAACACGCTCGTGCATCTGATGCCCTTTGGGCGCGTGGCCGTGCCCGTTGCCGTAAAGGACACGTCTAAGTGGGCCTCGCTGGACGCGCTGGCAGATGAGCTTACCGACGCCACCAAGGCCGCGGTGCTTCCCATCTCTGGCTTTGACAAGGAGCCGTACGTGCTCTTTAGCGAGATCGGCGACTTTGGCGTCAAGGGCAAAATCATCTTTATCGTCAGCGACGATAGCACCACCTTCACGGCAGCCGACGCCTGCATTCGTGCCATCGCCCCCATCATCGCCTAAACTACCACAAAGGGGACAGGCACCTTTGTGGT